>JABSSP010000176.1 GCA_013213985.1 Candidatus Babelota bacterium
GCTTTCGGAAACATTATGCGGCGACGGCAATCCCAATTGCAGCGCCTCGCTGAATCTCTCTGTGTAACCCAATAATAGTATTTCGTTGAAATGCAAATGCGCCCAGATTAGCGGCGCGGGCATCCCAACATGAATTAATATATTGGCGCGCGAGTTCATCATAATTCCAAATCCCAGCTGTTTTTACCCACCAATACCCCCATCGTGACAAATAATTTTTGATCTGGCAGAGAGAGGCTCCATCAGCGACCATCAACTTAACTTGTTCACGGGCTTTGCGCAGGGTACGTGCATGCACAATACAGTGCACTGTACGCAAAGTTTCCTGTGTTTGTTGAACAGACAATGATTCTACCCCCCCATCGTTTAAAATATTATCAGCAGTTGGTGCAACCTCTTCCTTATTTTTTCTTGCTTTTTCTGTCAACTTCACAGGTTTTGTATTGGTATTATCCTCCGTTCGCGTCGGCGGATACAGGATACCTAAAAAATGAAAACCGGATTCATCAATTTTACCAAGGCACGTTTTTCTTTTTGACAAGCTCAAATGACGTTCATGCATGACTTCCATCATTTTACGCTTGCAACGGTTTAATTGTCGCTTGGTGTTACATAGAATTAAAATATCATCCTGATAACGTAGGTAGGTCACGTTCATTGTTGAAATGGTATCATCCAGTGGCTTTAAATAAAGCCCACTGAAAAACTGTGACAATGGGCCGCGTAATGCAATACCACAATCAGGATTTTTATAACCGTATGGCGTATCAATCGGATTTCTAATAATATTGATGAGCATTGCAATTAATTTTGGATCGTCGTAGTATTTTTTTATATCTTGAATGAGTTTGTGATGTGGAATAGATCGATAAAATGATTTGATATCAGTCCGTATAAAGTATTTTAGATTGGGATTTTGTAACTCTGCTTGAATTTTTTGTGTGGCATTTTTAACACCACTTGGCCCATCCAAGTGGTAACAATTTGTGTTCATCACGTATTTAAACGTTGGTTTTACTATTTTAAGCAAGATATGTTGCAAAATGCGATCTGAAATATGTAGCTGATCCACTCTTTCATCGCTAAAATAGTAGCGCTTTAAACAACGCGGATCATAGCACCCATTGATCAATGAGGAAACTCCTTCTGGCAACCATTGACGCATTTCTCGTGCCAAAAAGTGGATATCATGATTAGGGTGACTGTGATATTTACGTTTATGGATCTTTTTAAACAGTGTTTCGCCAATGCTTAACATGGCTCTTTGATCCCAGCGACTCATGATCATTTTCCATTGAGGGTTGAGCAAAAAATAGAAGGCATACGAACATGCTCACATTGCCAGCTGAGATTATAACACTTCTTTGTGTTTTCGCATCTGAATTTTCAAAACCAACTTGGCATAATATCCAAGGCCTACTGACGGGTGCAATCTTATGTCGAGGCCCAAGGCGCATTACAACGATATTGCAAGTGCTTGGTTTATCACAGAGTCGTAACTTTGGGAAATATCATCGCGTATTGAATCC
>JABSSP010000018.1 GCA_013213985.1 Candidatus Babelota bacterium
AGTGGTCAATGGTGGTTGTGAGCGGTGTGGCACAACAGTCACACAAAAAACAATTCCACAATGGGTGTTAAAAATTACGGACTATGCTGACAAACTTTTAACTGGTCTTGATAAACTCGACTGGCCAGAAAAAGTTAAATTAATGCAAAAAAACTGGATAGGTAAAAGCAAAGGGCTTATTTTTAAAAATCCGGTTAAAGATTCTGACATGGTCTTAGAAAGGTTCTCAGCACACTTTGAAGCATTTAAAGCCGACACCTTTTTAGTCATTGCACCGGATAATCCGTTGCTTGATGAACTTATTAAAGATGTTCCAAATAAAAAAGAAATTAAAGAATTTTGTAAACGCGTTTTAGATGAACGGGCAACTAAAGATCCGGGAGAAATAGAACCCAAAGGAATTTTTACGGGGAAATACACCGTTGATCCAGTTGGCAATGGCAATTTACCTATTTGGGTTGCCAGTTTTGCAATTGCTGATTATGGAACCGGTATTGTAAAATGTTCTGTGCATGACGAGCGCGATTTTGCATTTGCAAAAAAATATAACATTCCATTAAAAGTTGTGTTGGTTCCTGAAGATCCTGAATTACGCAAACAAGTTGAAGACTTGCAAGTGTGCTACACCGATATGGTAAATGGAATTTTACTTGAACCAAAAGAGTTTGAAGGCAAACGTGCAGGTGATGTGCGACAGGATATTATTACGTATTGTGTTGATCACAACTTAGCTCGCGAAAAAACTTCATATCGATTGCGTGATTGGATTTTTTCTCGTCAACGTTATTGGGGTGAACCGATTCCATTAATTCATTGTGAGTCATGTGGTGTTGTTCCTGTTCCTGAAGATCAGTTGCCCGTTGAATTACCTGACGTTGAAAACTATAAGCCAACCGGCACTGGTAAATCACCACTCGCTGTAATTGACGAGTGGGTGAACACAACATGTCCTACATGCGGTAAACCTGCAAAACGTGAAACCAATACCATGCCGCAATGGGCAGGTTCATGTTGGTATTTTTTGCGTTATCCAAATCCAAACTTGGCAGATAAAGCGTTTGATAAAAAAGATCTTGCATATTGGATGCCTGTCGATTTATACATTGGCGGAATCGAACACGCAATTTTACATTTGTTGTATGCGCGTTTTTGGATAAAAGTTTTACATGATCAGGGATATCTTCCATTTGATGAACCATTTAAACATTTGTTTAACCAAGGAATGGTTCTTAAATTTTCTGAAAAGAGTGGCCATGTTGAAAAAATGTCCAAGTCAAAAGGCAACGTTGTTAATCCAGATGACATTGTACAAAAGTATGGCAGCGATGTGTTGCGCATGTACATGATGTTTATGGGACCACCAGAACTTGATTGTGAATGGCAAGACACGGGGCTGGAAGGGATCAAACGATTTGCGAATCGTTTTTGGCGCTACATGACTGACAAGCAAACTATTTTACCTGAAGGACAAAAAGAAGACGAAGCAGCTACGCGCAGGGTGCATATATTCTTGCGCAATTTTCAAGATCGCCTTGCACATTTTAAACCGAACACCGCAATTTCTGCGCTGATGGAATGGTTAAATGATGCAACGGCAAAAAAAATGAAACTCAGTAAAGATTCTGTAGAAAAAATACTTGCTTCATTGTCTGTATTGGCGCCGCACATGGCAAGTGAATTACTAGAACAACTTTTAAACAAAAAACTTGATGATTGCACATGGCCAACGTATGACCCTGCATTGACCGTGAGTGACACCGTGACTATTGTGGTTCAAGTCAACGGAAAAGTTCGTGCCAATATTGAAGTTGCCAAAAATACTGATAAAGAAACAATTATTGCAGAGTCGCAAAAAGCTGGGGCTAAATGGTTAGAGGGCAAAGAAGTAGTTAAAATTATTGTTGTTCCTAACCGGTTGGTTAATTTTGTAATTAAATAACCGGTTGTCCGTGAAACTTTTTAACAAATATTTAACTGTTTTGTCTAAGAATCTATCCCAAATTTAGTTTGAAATAGATTCTTAAAGTTAACTTCTAAAATAGTGGTGCGCGACAAATTGGGCACTCATGTAATAAAGAAAGACATTCTTTACACATTTTAGCCGAATGTTTAAATCCATTTTTGCAGGGAATCTGGACGAGGACTTTTTCAGTTGCGCTAAACATGCAGACCGTACATTCTTCATCTACAACGGTATCAAATACTTGCGATGCAGGAGGAGCTGAAGGGCGGTAGACCGGTGGTGTGTAGTTATTTTGTTGTGAATGAGAAGAAATATTTTGATTAATCATATGTCGTAGTTCATTTCGATCAAAAAATTGTTGTAATGCAAGATCATTAAGATTATCACCACGATTAAGACGTGCTTTAACGCTTCCCACTATTGAATGTACGGAAATGTCAATAACTCTACGGTCTTGTGTTAACGTGCCTGCTTCACTGCGAGCGATAGTACGAACTCGATCAACCACTCCTTCGCGCAGAAGTTTGTTAATAGCGTAATCATTGGATGGATTCTGATTTCTCAATTTTTTACGGGTAATGGAAACAATTTCATTGATATCAACGGGTGGAAGACCTTTTAAATCGTGACGTAATTGTTGTAAGTAATCTTCATGTGAGAGGGTATGTTTGGGTGCTTGTTCAATTGGAGATTGCTGACTTCCAACCAACCATTGGAAAAATGCTGTAATGGGATCAGATTGCTGTGCATTGGCTGTACAAACCAATAGCATTGTCATGAGCAACACATAGTTAGATGATTTTTTCATTAAGAGATCCTTATGTAAAAATGGTGTAATTATATCCAAAATTAAAATGAGCAAAAAAGCATTTACCCAGAAGAAGATACTCGTATGTTTAGTTTTCAATTAAAAAGTTGAAAATCTTTATAGAGTAATTTAACATAAAAAAGTGTTTTATAAAAACCATAAGATGGAAAAGATCTTTTATTGTCACTATTATTGAAATGCATACCCCTTATAATTGAATATAAAAATTGAAAAAAAATGTAATTATAAAAAGGAGAGTAATCATGTTTCACAAACATATACAAGAACACATTAAAAAACATTGGGGAAAAATATTATTTGTTTTATTGCTATGTCTTTTGCTCGTTTTATATTGGACTCCTTGAAATAAAAGTATAGTGAAAGTTTAGTTTTTATAATTGCCTTCTTTGCAATAATGCACTATAATTTCCACAATTACTTAATGGCCTTAAGCGGAAGGAATACGCATGAAAAAATTATTTTTAGCATTGGTGTTATGTTTAAGCAGTAGTGCAATGTTGGCAAGTGTAATATTTATAAATGCGGCAGTTACTGTAGCTGGAGAAGAAATTCAAAGAGCTCAAATAGCAATGACGGATGATCAAGATACTGCAACGCTTACACTTGGTTGTGATGAATGCACGGTGAATATTGAAACGGTGCGAGTTGATGACGAACATGTTGAATTTAGGGTGTCGTGCAGTGGGCACAAAGCTTTTGAACCACGCGTTGCAGTATTTGGCGAAAATGTAGTGTTTAAATGCACTGAGACCGATTCTTCTGTTTTATTAGTTGCGACCAAATAAAAAATAATGTTTTAAAGCTATTTTACCTGAAGATGTTCTGAAGCATAAAAAAGGTGAAGTAAGTAAAAGGTGCCTCGTAAAAGGGGCACCTTTTTTTACTAAGAAATAATAGAAGTGATCTAAGACCACCACCGTAAAAAATGGCCGGTAAATAATGCGCTCAGTTACTCACCCCGTTCGTTCTGAGCTTGTCGAAGGATATCGGACTAATTATCATATTTATGTTTTATTTTTTATAATTTTTAACTGCTCGTATCCTTCGACAAGCTCAGGACGAACGAAAATTTTGACTCTTTTTTATTAAGAATCTATTAATATGATCTTATTCTCTGATAAGTTTACAGCGTAGAAAAAAGGGGAAAGTTACGTGAGCGAACAATACATTAAAGTTGGTCGATACAACGTTAGAATTACTTACCCAGACAAAATTTTATTTCCAAAAAGTGGCATCACCAAAGGTGACATGATTGATTATTATCATAAAATTGCACCAATGATGTTGCCTTATATAAAAGACAGATTGCTCACCATGAAGCGTTTCGTTGAAGGCATCGACAAAGAAGGTTTTTTTCAAAAAAATGCACCTGATTATTTTCCGTCGTGGGCAAAACGAGTTGGTATAGAAAAACAAGACGGCGGAATAGTGAATTACGTTGTGTGTAATAATGCAGCAACGTTGGTGTATCTTTCAAATTACGGATGCATTACGCCGCATGTAAGTTTAGACCGTATTGATAAACTTGATTATCCTGATCGTATGATTTTTGATTTTGATCCTTCTACAAAAGATTTTTCTCACGTACAAAAAGCTGCACAGTTGGTCAAAAAAGTTTTAGATTCACTTAAGTTACCTTCATTTGTTATGACGACCGGTTCACGTGGCTTGCATGTGGTGATTCCGTTACGGCGCGTTCATACCTTTGACTATGTTCGTTCATTTGCGCGTGAAATTTCACAGCTGTTGGAAAAACTTAATCCAGGCCTAGTCACAACTGAGATTAGAAAAAACAAACGCGGCTCGCGTGTTTTTGTTGATTATTTGCGTAACGCATTTGGCCAAACGAGCGTGGCACCATATGCAGTGCGTGCAAAACCCAGCGCACCTATTGCAACACCAATAAGTTGGCAAGAAGCATTGAGTCCAAAACTCAAACCAAATACCTACACCATAAAAAATATTTTCAAACATTTAGCCAAAAATCCTGATCCATGGAAAGAGTTAAAAGCCTCAGCATCCAGTCTTTCAAGGGCACAAAAATTGTTTGAAAAAAAGTATTCGGAGTAACTTAAGAGACTATTTCTCGGCATGTCTCTTTGCCCTACACTTCAAATATGTGTGTCCTATGCAGCAACACACACTTGTTACGCCTAAGCAAATACTTATTGGTTTTATCATAAAATGAAGGAGGCAACACGCTCCGGCTCCACCGCCGGCTACTGCACAACAAGTTTTTGTTGTATCTTGAGCCAGTTTTTCATTTTCGGGTAAACAATGTGAAAAACATTCCATGCAAGATGGTTTTGGAGTTTGACGAAGAAGCGGTTGTGTTTGATCATCACTTTTTTTTGTATTGTCTTTTTCTGGTGTGAGTTCGCTTGTTTGAGTGTGCGCATGCATTAATAATAAGCTTGCTACGGTGAATACCAATTTTTTTTTCATTTTTGTTTCCTTGTTTTTGTTTGTGATTATAATTTAGAGCTTATTCGAAAATTAATTGAGTGAGAAAAGCCCTTTTTTTTGATGAAAAGTATATCAAATGATTTGTGGAATGAAATAGAAAAATTGCTTTCGAAAAATAAAAACAGGGTTGGC
>JABSSP010000019.1 GCA_013213985.1 Candidatus Babelota bacterium
TTGACTATTCGGGTGACTGAAGTACAAAAACGGAAGATTCGGATTGGGGCGGCGTATAAGGGGATGACGATTCAGGATTTTATTTTGAGTTGTTTGAAACCTCATTTGGATGAGATTTTAGTTCCTTCTTCTTGATAAAAGCCACGTCTATACTACCGTCTGCCTTTTTTGTTTAAGTTGTGTAACAATGAACTGAGCATAAAGATTTGTAAGCGTCTTGTATGCAGGTTTATATTTAAAGAAGTGGTATAATTGATTTCATCAAAAGATGGAGGTAAAGAATGGAAAGAGTCATTCGAATTGTAGCACAGCATGTAAATAAGGAAACAGGAGAAGTTCTTGATTCGGTAGTGTGTAGAGAAGATGCTGTTAAAAAGCCTGAAACCTTGATGGAACTCGGCTATTTGCATATTGAGCAAATAGAGTTGTTGTCATCCCTTCAGGACTTTAAGATCAAACACCAAGCGGTATTAATCAATCAAAGTGATGTTTGTCCAAACTGCAACGGAAAAGCTAGGGCTCAAGGAATAATAAAATCAACATTTCATGCAGCTCTGACGGACCATGACGTTTTAATTCGTAGAAAGAGATGTACATGTGGGTGGGGAAGCAAATATTCACTTGAAGGTATATATGGGTCAACATTACACCCTGATCTGTTAGAAAAACATGCCATACAGGGATCAGAAAACAGCTATCGTAAGGCCTGTAAAAACTTAAATTATGAAAGTAAATCTATCCGATCAATTAACAATGTCGATCGCATTCGACGGAGTGTTTCTAAAGTTGGTGAAATTGTCGCTTTTGAAAAGCTACAAGAGGTCAATGAAGTCAAAAAAGTCGATGCAGTGGATAACCTGATTGTTGTTGTAGATGGTGGGCATGTTAAATCAAATCAGAATGATTCACGATCATTTGAAGCAATGATTGCAACTGTGTACGATCCAAATAACCTGAAGGTTATTGATAAAAACCATAACGAAATCACCCAAAAAACGAGTGTGGCATCTGCGATTAGCGATGAACAAAAGACAATAAAACAGTTGGTTTTAAATGCGTGCAGAAAAGAAGGAATTCATTCCAAGGTGACAACATTAACCTGTTTAACTGATGGTGCCAATAATTGCTGGTCAATTACAAACACACTCAAACCGTACACAAAAACAATAGTAAATGTGCTAGATTGGTTTCACATCACTAAGCGATTCACAGTGATAAATAACACACTAAATGACTCACTTAAAGATCGGTTAACAAAGATAAAATGGCATCTGTGGCATGGTGATGCAAAGACGGCGCTAGAACGCTTGAATACCTTTATAAAGGACGTAACTGAAGAAAAAACATCTGAGCAGCTTACTCACTTATATGAATATATCAAGCGTAATCAAAAACACCTTGTTAATTATCAAAAGAGACAGGTAGAGAATCTACCCTTTACAAGCACTTTAGCTGAAAGCTCTGTTAACTCTCTCATTAATATAAGGCAGAAGTGCAATCAAAAAATGCAATGGAGCCGCGTAGGGTCTCACAATGTCCTACAAATTAGAACCTCTATTTTTAGTAAGTCTTGGTTTCAAGATTGGTCTGTCGCTCAGGATAAAATCTATAAGAAGGTCGCATAAAACCTGCATACAAGACGCTTACTTTTTCATATCGTGGCAAATCAGATAAATCGACGTGGACTTTTTTTTTCATAATTAATGTTACTCCTTAAAAAAAAGGCTTAAGCTTTTGTTTATTGTTTTATTTTTGGTTCTTTTTTTGTTAACAAATGTTAACACCGTTGTTAAACACTTGTTTAACAGATTTCTTACTCAAAATTTGTATTTTGTTAACATATGTTAACGGTGTTTCATTAGGGGTTGAGGGGGATTTTCCCCTCACAAGCTGCATTTTGGACGTAAATAGGCCACGGAGTAGGCATATTTCGGACAAAATGCGTAGCTTGCTTCTTATTTTCCAAGCCCTTTTTCTTCAGTTTAGCACAGCCGCCTTCCTTTGAAAAATAATTTGTTTTGAGTTCAACCCCTTCTTAGAGCTCCTTCTTCCTCTCCTTTTTTTAAGAACTTTTTATATACAAATGTATACACTCGTTTTCTACCCTTATTTCTTAAA
>JABSSP010000002.1 GCA_013213985.1 Candidatus Babelota bacterium
TGCACCTAAAACATATTTTTCAATTATGGGCTGCGGGTCATAATGTTCAAATGAACAAACCAAAGAAGAAAAAAAGCATGTTCACAAAAGCAAGAAGATTACTTTTCGGTTAATCAAGTGGAATAACTTCTACGCCACCAGCAAGCCCACCAAGAGCGCCCGAGAAGCTTGTTAAGAGATACTTCATATCATTGCTACCGAATCGCAGACCAACACCGCCAAATATGCTTGCATTTTCTTTACTGACAAAGTCGTCGGCGCCAAAGACCATATAAATATTATCAAAGATAAACATACGGTTAATCCACTTAAGATGTGGACGGCGGTCATCGATGCGGTTCCATCCGCGGAAATCAAAGGCTTCGAGCGTTGTAATCCATCTGAATTTTTTTGTTGGGAATGGAATATCAAAGTCAATCGCAACACCACCCTGGCCTTCAAACATGCCAACACGGAAGGCAATATCTCCAAATATTTTTCCTATTTGCAGACCGAATCGATAATCATTACGTTTAAAGACTGAACGTTCTTTGGTGTACACATTTTCGAGTTTAGCCTCGTCATCAAGATCAAGTTTTTCAGTATCAATTGGACAATCGTCTAAATCAAGATAGCGTTTATCAATGCGCCACCTATCAACAAAACCTTTTTCAGAGCTTATAATTTGTACAAGGAAGAAATAATCTTCTGCCGGATGGAGGCGTAAGTCAAAGTATGCTTTAGAATCTTCAAATTTTCCGTAATGTTCTGCTGGTCTGTGCATACTTTCAACGTGAGAATCAAAAACAAGTTGTAGTCGATCTATACGAGCAAAGTATTCACGTAATCCATTGGCCGCGGTGCTAATGTCATCGTACAGTTCGTCTTCATTGATGAGTTTTCCAATAAGGCCTTTACCTTCATTGATTTTCATTGCAATGTTAGAAATATTTTCAAATCCTTCATGCACTTCTGCTGATGCTTTTTCTAAAGAACTTCCTGTTTTTTCTAATTGATCGGCAACACGTTCAAAATCACGGTCAAACACATCGGCAATTTTTTCAATACTTTCTTGGAACGCTGGTAAAACATCTTCATCCAAACGATCTGAAACACGCCGTACTTGGTTTCCAATATCTAATAACGTATCAATGTTGTTTTCATTACGTACAAATGTTCGTTCAAGCATTCGTGATAGTTCAACGGTTTTTTCTGATGTTTCATGAATATTTTTAACAAAAGAACCTATCAACTCTTTTCCTTCATCACCGCCAAGTGACTCGAGTAGTGCATCGCTCACCTCTTCAATGTTGGACGCAACACGTTGAATTGAATGTAATAGTTCATCGGTAGAAACCGGTTGCACCGAAGGTTTGCCCAAATCAGAACCGGGTTCTAAGACAGGTAATAATGGATCGCCGGGCACAATATCCAAATATTTAGACCCAAGTAGTCCATCCTGACGAACAATGGCATGAGCATCAGCATTAAGCGCATATTCCTTTAAAATCATAATTTTAATTTTGACGTGGCGCAGCCCCGTGTCCATTAAAGAAATTGATTCGACCCATCCAACATCAACACCAGCAATTTTAACAGGTGCTTTACGTGAAAGTCCGAATATATCTTTAAAATAGACGGTATAAGGGTTGTAGTTTGCACGGTCAAATCGAAATGATCCGATTTGAAATCCCATATAGACAAAAACAGCAACTCCGAGCAGAACAACTAGGCCAATACGCGTTTCAATTTTAGTCTGCAAGGTGATTCCTTTGGTTCAGTCAAAGCCAATATAACTTTCTAATCTTAATCTCAAACTGCGCATCTCCGTTGTCAGCTTTTTTTTTTATGCGCTGAACAATGGCCAATAATCGTTGTCCCACTGATTCAAATTCTCCGTAGGACAAAACTGAAAAGACTGTTGGTTCAAAATGCGTGTTTAATATAAAGTGTATACCTTTAGAAAAACTATTAAAGTCCTTGCCATATACTGGCTTAAGCACGTTATCCCAATCGGTACGCCACTCAGGATCTTTTTTGAATCCTTGTAGCCATTCTTGCACCGATTCTCGCCTTTTGTCAACGTCGCCCGCTGTTGCACGATCAATCTCAAGGATTGCAAGCATCGAATCTGACATGAGCCACGGTTCAACGGTTTTTTTAGGCGACCATGTGGTAAAAATATCAGCTAAATAAACTGGTCGTTCGGCTGCACCCTCTTTTTCACGATGCACATAAAAAAGAGTATCTTTAAAGGCTGCAAAATTTTTTGAAGTTAAAAGTTCCGTCACATCATGTACTTTTCTTTTTCGATCATTTAAAAACTTTTCAAAATCTGCAAAAAGATTTTTACCCCCAGACAATTGTGCGATGCGCGCAAACAACGTCTCCATCGCCTCTTTATAATCCTTGTCTTTTTGTCCCTCGCCAACAAATTTGTCTTCTTTAAAATCATAAATTTGATTTATATCAATTTTTCCTTCTTCACTTGATAGAACAATTTTGATTTTTCCATCAACGCCATCAACCTCTTCTTTTAGAATAAATGTTTGCCAGCGATTAAGTGTCGGCAAAATTGTTTTTAACAAATGTTTATCAAATTTATCAGAAGGGCTTTTTTTAGCTTTTTCTGGCGTACTTGCAAGTTGACTCATTGCAATTTGAATTCCTGAAAGAGCTAACATTTTAGCTTTTTCTCGTTTGATGGCCGTGCTTGCAAACGCGTTAAAAATTGTTGAACGGCGAGCTAAGTACGTTGCAAGAACAACTGATAATGAAACAATAATGAGTGTTAATATCATTACATAGCCGGCGCGCTGATGATTATTTCGATGATTTATTTTCATACGTAATCTCATTGCTTTGGACCCTCTATAAGACTCAATGCAAAATCAAGGGCGCCTTCTTCTTGACCTGCAGGTGGTTTGCCCGATGGTTGCCTTGGTGTTTGAGGCTTTTGTTGTTCTTTTTTAGGTTGCGCTTTTTTCTTCTTTTTTGGCGGCACTGGCTGTGCAAAAATTTGAATTACAAAGGTAAATGTTTCGTCTGTTTTTTTTTGATTGCCCCATAAACTCAATGTTATGCGCACATAATCAGGTGTTCTTTTTATTTTCTTTTTTTTCTTTTCTTCGTCTTTCCCTGTATCTTCTTCTTTTTCTTTATCCCAAGTTTTTGATTTTTTTAACGATTTTTTAGGCTTCGCCTTTTCATCTTCTGTATCTTTTTCTGTTTCAACGGCAATATATTCTAACTTCAAGTCTTTGATACCAGCAGCCACTTCATATGCATAATTTTTCTTGTCTTTTTCTGCCTTGTCAAAATTTAAATATGGTGATTCTTTGCGCATTAAGCGATATGACTTGTTAGCGGGTTCACTATCATCATCTTCTTCGATTTTATACATAATACGCGCAATTTTTGGCCGCGCACTGCCAATTTGGTCGCTCCAATAAGTTGATAAAGAATTAGATGTGATAAAAGTCAACATATCGAGCATGTCATTTTTCTGCGTGGCATAAAAAATCTTTTTAAGTGGTTTTTGCTTTTCTTCCTTTTTTTTCTCTTTTTCTTTTTGTTCTGATTTTTCTTCGCTTTCTTTTTTCTTTTTTTTGCCGCGCGGAACAAACGCGCCTGAAATATCTTTTTCAAGCTGATTACCAAGAACAACCGCACGCATATTGATGTCAATAACGCTGTCAACTATTTGAATCGAACGGTTCGATTGAAAAAACGTATTAAAAAGAATCATCCCCAATAAACTTGCAATTACAAGGGCAATAAGTATTTCAATAAGCGTAAACCCTTGTTTCATTTTTTCTTTTGCTCCGGTTTATAGACAAAATTAACAAGTATTTCACGCTCTTTACCAAAACTACTTTCCCACTCGATTGTGACCGTTTCTTTATACAAATTTTTTATATTTTTGAGCGACCCTTTTGGCACTTTTTTAATTTCATAGGTCAAGCTAGCATCAGGATCTGTAATTCTTTCTTCCACTTTTTTAGGAAGATCATCTTTTGTTTCTGCTTTAATTTTTCTGTCTACTAAAAAACTTTTCGCGCGAAAGATACGCGATATCACTTGTGAAAAATGACCAACACCTCTAAAAATAGTGCCTTGTAAAATGAGTATAGGAGTCAAAACCGCTGCTGCAATAAACAGCGCAATTACCACCTCTATAAGGCTAAAAGCCTTGTTATTATTGTTGTTTAAACGTATCATACAATTTAAATTGCGCAGAAAAAGGATTTAATACAAGTCCAAATTGGCGCGCGTCTCCATTGGGCAGCATATCATCATAATCAACAAAATTTATCGTCACTTCTTGTGTTAAACCATCAGGAATAATAAAAAACCAAACATTATCCGTTGTTCCGAATTTGCGCATTTCATCACCAGCATGTTCTATAAAAAAATTAACAATTTCTAAATTATCAGGTATGTCCATCGAAGTTTTTAAATACGCACGATCAACTTTTTCATATTCAGGCTCACTTTTGCCATCTTTTTTATCAGCGACCGATTCTACATGAATTTCTTTTTTATCAAAATCAAAAAAAATGCGATGCACTTTGCCCGAAGTCAGTGCACGCTGCCATGCAAACTGCACAAGCCCATTTAGTTGTGCAATAAAGTCTTTACGCTTTTGGTCCGGAGCAACCGTACGCAATCTAGGAACAACAATGGCTGCCATCAACCCAATAATGAGGATGGCAACCATAATTTCTATTAATGTAAAACCAGATCTACTTGAGGTCCCAGACACTAATGTCTCCCGGGCTGTCTTCTGGTCCTTCAGAATACAACTCATACGGATGTTTTCCGCCTTTGGTTCGCTTGTAGATGTATTCTCCGCCAAATGGATCTTCTGGTATCTCATCTGTTTCTAAAAAGGGTGTTGTCCATTTTTTTGCCAGTTTTTCATCACGCGGTTTTTCTATCAAATCTTCTAGACGATCAGGATATCGATTCATCTTAAGCTCATAAAGAGTAATGGCACTTTGAAGATTACGCAATTCTATTTTAGCCGCACTTATTTTTGCGTCCTTTGTTTTACCAAAGAATCGCGTTGCAACCACGGCACCTATTATTCCAACAATAAGAATTGCAACCATAATTTCTATTAAGGAGAATCCCTTGGCTGTATAGTTCTTCTTTTTAACATATGTCATATATAGACCTTTCTTTTTTTACCCCATTGCTGACACATCGGTCATCTCTACCATTGCCAATGCAATTGCCAATACTATAAACCCAACAATCGCCGCAACTACAATCATCATGAGTGGGCCAAGTTTTTCCGTGAGACTATCTGATAATTCCGTTAAATCCTCTTCATAATTTGCTGCTACAGTCAGTAACATGTTATCCAACTCTCCGCTCTGTTCACCAGTATTAATTAAGTACGTTGCCATAGGAGGAAAAATACCGGTCTGTTTAAGATATTGCGTAATTTTACCTTCTTTTACTATTTTGTCTCGTGCTTTGCTCAATGCATTTGCTAACACGCGATTGTCGACAATATTAACCACAATATCTAAAGCTTCAGCTAAGTTTACTCCACTTTTCAATAACATGCCAAGCGTTTGTGAAAACTGAACTATAGCATTGGTCCGTGCAAAATATTTTATCAACGGTAACTTTAATTTAATACGATCTATAGTAAGCGCACCAGACGGCGTTGAACGCCAATACAAAAAAGCACCGATCACTAATGCAAGCCCTAATAGAATCCATATAATATTAGATACAAAGAAATTAGAAATAGTCATCAAAATTTTAGTAGGCAACGGTAACTCTTTTTTGCTTGCTGCAAAAATTGCCGCCATCGAAGGAACTACTTTATAAAGCAATAGTCCAATAACACCTGCCGCAACGGTAAGTTGTATTAAAGGCTGCCTCATAGCACCCTTAACTTTTTTGCGTAGCACTTCACGACGTTCAAGAAATTTAGTTAAGTGGTCTAAAATGGTGTCTAGCTTACCGCTTGCTTCACCCGCTTTAACAAGCTGAACATAAATGTTATCAAAAACTTTTGGATATTTTCCAAGTGCAGCAGCAAGGGATGAACCTTCTTTAATATCATCTTTAACGTTGACTAAAATAGTTTGAAATTTACCTCTAAAGTACTCAATCAAGATTTCAAGAGATTGTAATAAGGGAACCCCTGATTTTAGTAACACCGCAAGTTGTTTAGTAAGAAGTATTTTATCTTTTGTGGTAATACCACGCGCTAATAATCTACGCCACCAGCTCTGCGTAGCTTCAGGAGTGGAAAGTTTTATGGTAGTTGGATACATGCCTTTTTTTGTTAATTGCTCACGCACTTGCTCAACCGTAGCGGCATCAAGGTGGCCACTCACTTTTTTACCTTCTTTAGAAAGAGCTTGGTAAAAATAAAGAGCCATCTGTTTTTCCTTTTACGCTTGTTAAAGCAAGAATTCACAAAAAAATGAATATCCAATTAGTTATAGTTTACAAACACGAACCACTTTTTAAAAGAGATTACGAACATGGGGGCCAAAGTTGAATAGTTACCATAAGTAACTATACTACATTTATAAGACTATACCCTTATTCTAACTAAAAATATTACTATTGCCAGAGGTTACCATGAAACGATATTTTGTTTTATTCTTTTTATTACCTTTTTGTTTGATAACACAAAAAATAGATTCAACTCCAAACCAAACTACCATTATACGCACCGTTGACACACAGCAAGACGTCAGCAAACCAATTGTTTTTACGCAAGCAGGTATTAATGTTTTTTTTAAAGATAGATTTTCTTCGCCTGCATACGCGCGTGACTTTTTGCCGTACAGTTTCAAACATTTGATACAACTGCTCGAACACGGCAATGAAAAAGATGAATCAAAAGCTTATTTTCAAACGATGATTCGACTTTTTACCAATAAAGTTAAAGCCGCTCCTTTCATTACCGTAGAAGCATTTACAACCATGATAAATCACTTAGCATCTCTCGGGCAACAATATGTTACGGTTGAAAAAAATGATTCATCAAACAGCATTAAAAAAACAATCACTGATTTATTGTATGACAAATTTTTATCTCACTTTGCACTCTTTAAATCAGAAACAAATTTATTTTTAAACACTGTTTCTGAGCACATTGTACACATTGTTAACTGCAATACCCCAGAACAGAACAATGATTCAAGTGTTCAACAAATACGCCTATGCACCATTCTTTTGCTTGAAAATTGTATTAGTAAGCTTATTTGGAACCCTAGAGATCAAGAAAAAACATGGGGTAGTGTTAAAAAAGTTGCACACAATATTTCACAACTGCATGCTCAACAGATTATTGCAAACCCAAATAACATAGAAGATCTTTTGACCAGTTTGATCGAACGCTATTGTTATTTCATTGAACTCACGCATGGTGATCTTAGCTTAGAATTTTTTTTAAAAATACAAGAAGATATCACAAACGAATGTCCAGTATTTTTGAAAAATAACAATCAAAATCTTTTTATAAAAACAAATCTAGATCGCCTCATGCAGGCACTTACTGTTGGTGAAGCACGTGCTCGTGCACAAGAATATGGTCTATGCGCAAACAATTATGAAAAACAACCTGCAAAGCAACGTATTGAAACTTTTCCAATGCCGCCGCAAAAGAAAAAACGAACAAAGCGATCTAGAAGAAATTAGCACTTCTATAGGCATTTTATAGATTATCAAAAGATTTCATTAAATAGATCTACAAATAATTGACTTATATCCTTGAAATCTGCCTGAACGTCGAATTTGAAATTTTTTCCAAAAAAGACTCCTTCCATACGGAACTTGGGTAATTTACCCGCAGGCCAATCCTTCAGTTGAGATTTTAAATAACACTTTTCTATATTGACAGTTTTAGACAAGAGCGCTGCAAGTGCTTCAACAGTCAAACCAGGAAGCTTAATACTAACCTGTGCTGTTTCTGTTGCAGCAATTTGAACAGCATTGGCAGCTCTCACGACCCCTTCTTGAGCTTTCTCAGCTGCTATTAATAATCCCTTTTGTACATTATCAGCAGCAACTACACTGCCTTTCGCAGCATTAACACCTTGTTTGGCAATTTCAATACTAACTTTACCAATTTCTAAGCCGGCTTTAGCAACCTTATAGGCTGCTCTCTCTACCCCAAGTGCTGTACCAAGAGCAGCCGCTTCAATGCATTCTTTAACTTTTTTTGCGACCTTAGTTATCCCTTTTCCTACTTTTTTACCGAATTTGCCTGTTTCTTTTACAGCCGTTTTAATGNCCCTACCTACTGTTTTTACAGCCCCTTNAGTCCACTTTTTAACTTTTTTAAAGGCCCTTCCAATACCAAGAAAATCTCCACGAACAACAACCGTTCCCAGCGCAACTAGCCCCGCAATTCCGACTGCAATTAAAATCTTTTTCTTCATTTCTTATCCCCTGTCATTCATTTTTCAACTTCATAAAAAATCAATTAACATTATTTTGCGCTAAAAGCGGCCTTAAGTTTCTTTTAGCATTCGCTATTCTTCTTTTTCTTACTGAAAGACGGTCCTTGATCCTACGAAAGATAGATGATCGAAAACCTCTTATTGCAGGAAGCGTCCTCTTCAACTTCGGCTCCGATTGAGCTTTTACTTTCTCTTCTACTATCTTGGTAACTTTTGCCATTTCAACTTTGCTTACTTTGCCAGCACATTTAGCAAGTTTTTCTTTGAAATTACGAATCCTACCTTCACTGGCTTTGAGTCCCCGTTGATCTGACCTTAGTTATCCCTTTTCCTACTTTTTTACCGAATTTGCCTGTTTCTTTTACAGCCGTTTTAATGCCCCTACCTACTGTTTTTACAGCCCCTTCAGTCCACTTTTTAACTTTTTTAAAGGCCCTTCCAATACCAAGAAAATCTCCACGAACAACAACCGTTCCCAGCGCAACTAGCCCCGCAATTCCGACTGCAATTAAAATCTTTTTCTTCATTTCTTATCCCCTGTCATTCATTTTTCAACTTCATAAAAAATCAATTAACATTATTTTGCGCTAAAAGCGGCCTTAAGTTTCTTTTAGCATTCGCTATTCTTCTTTTTCTTACTGAAAGACGGTCCTTGATCCTACGAAAGATAGATGATCGAAAACCTCTTATTGCAGGAAGCGTCCTCTTCAACTTCGGCTCCGATTGAGCTTTTACTTTCTCTTCTACTATCTTGGTAACTTTTGCCATTTCAACTTTGCTTACATTTAGCAAGTTTTTCTTCGAAAGTACGAATCCTACCTTCACTGGCTTTGAGTCCCCGTTGATCTCTTGACAGACCATCTTTTTTACCTTGTAAATGTCTGGTAGCAGAGTTAAGTGCATCTTTGGCCTTTTTCAACTCACCAGACGCATGATCTTTTGCTTTTTTAAGAGCAGCTGCTGCGTCATCTTTAGCTTTCATAAGTGCTTTTTTTGCATCCTGTTTGGCTTTTTCAACCTTTTGCAATGCTGGTTTTACTTCCTTTTCATACGCTTTGGCAGCCTTCATTAATTCATTTGAAAGTTTGCTAAGTGCATCCTGCTCAAAACCAACTTCAAGGAATGCCTCGAGTGGATCCATTAAATCAAGCCGTGTTTGAACAATAACATCAAATATTCCAAGCATTCTGTTTTTGAGATAAATTTTTGCCGAAGTCGGTCCAACATCGATAAGAGCGTTTGACTCAATTCCAAAGTAAGGAAGCTTAACTTTAGCATTAAGATATGCTTTAAAACCAAGCCCATTCATTAATACTTCTTTAGCCTTAGCCAGTTTTGCTAGACCTGCAAGACCGTCTTCAGGATAAGTCATTTCAAATATAAATTCCGCCCCATCTTCCAGTTCTGAATAACATGATCGACGATGATCTTTTATTGCTGCATTAATTTTATCAATCTTCTGGTTATACTCGGCTATCTCTATTGGCGATGCACCGCCTTTAACTGCGTCTTTTTTGTCTTTCTGAGCACTTTTTAATGCTTCCTGGAGTTGCTCTAAATATGATTTAGCCTCTTGTTCCTCTTTGGATGCTGAAAGCTCGTCAACAAGTTTTTTATGTTTTTTTTCAAGACCAGCGCGCTGCTTTTCTGTAAGTTTAGTATTTTCTAATTGTTTAAGCACAAGATTAATGCTTGCAGTTTTGTCTTTTATTTCTTTTGCAAGTGTGGTAACTCCACCTTTTGCTGACCATTTTTTGCCAGTTGAATCGATGACTATTATCGACGGAACAGAGTCGGGTGTGCCAGGAATTCGGAGATTAATTTTTTCAAGCTTACCACTTGCACGCAGAACACCCTTACTTATAAAAACACTTAACCTAAATTTTTTACCAAAAAATAGTCCAACGCCCATTGCGTCTAGCCCAGGATAATACCACTTGTCACCCAATTTAATTGCGCCCGATGCATATTGTAAACTTGCGCAAGAAATACCAATATCGGGAACCTTCTTGAGCATTTCTTCACCCCAGTCATTACGCTTTGGTTTGGGCATTTTTTTCGTACTTCCAGGTTCTTTAATTTCAGCAATAACGTCCTTTATTTTCTTTTCAGTCTCGTCTTCATTAAGACCAGCTTCTGCAAATCCTTGTTCAACAATTTCAAGAATATAATCAAAGTCTGCTTCTTCAGGGTTTGCTAATGCCCATCTAAATGCTTCTTCTGCTTGTTTGGTTTCAGCAACAATGCCCCCTATTCGCTGCTCTTCTTTTGCTATGTCTTCAGGTAATTTTATTTCTCCAAGTCGTTCCGCTAAATTTCCGTGAACTATATCGCCAGCCAGTGAAACAATATCACTTAAAAATAGTCCCCCCGTAAATGCGCCCGAGATCATTTGTTTTTTTGCAGCAAGAAAAAATGCTATATCAAGTCGTTTTGCTCCCACTTGAATTGCGCCAGCAAAACCAAGCCCTCCAGCACCAATGACCGTCGCTGCTGTATCATAATAAACTTCTCCTTTGGCAGCGAATTCACCAATTTTTATTGGAAGACCTGGATGCCGAATCATGCCATCCATCCAACCATTGATTGAAGCAGACGTGAGAGCGGCTTCAATTTCAGCACGCATAATTATTGGTTCTGATAAGTTTAATTTCAGTCCGGTACCAATCACTACTGCAGGCCCTATAATGGACGCTGGACCAACTCCCATTTCGACAAGACGGATAGAGAATACCATGCCCGTTGTTTCAACATCTTTACCTAAACTCAAGTGCCCAGGAATTTTGACATTAAAGGATGTACCAACCCAGCCGGGCATGATGCTTCCAGACACTCTGAGCTCATTAAGGTTAGTTCCCACTTTGTTAAGGAGCTTTTCCATAATCCCGCGCATCTTGATGTTTGCTCCAAAACTCAAACCCTTGCCAAGTGCACCCCACTCAGCATCTTCATAATTACCGGTTGAAAGCCCAAGCATACCGTGAGTAATTTCAGTATCAACTGGCTTGAGGCCCTTATAAAGATCCGATAGTTTTAAACCAATAGGCAAAGATATCATAACACTGTAATCATATCCTTTGATGAGATCACCAATAGATTTTTTAAACCCTGCTCCTGCTTGCTTGATCTTTTGCTTAACACCTTTAACTTTTTTAACCAGAGCTGAAGTCTTTTCATCCATCTTCATTTGAGCCGCAGCAGCCGCAGCAGCTTTTGTTCTTTTTGCTTGTATTGCAGCTTCTGCTCGTTCATTTAGTTCTTTGCCAGAAATTGTTTCCCCTTTTTCCGTTGCTTCTTTACGTAGTTTCTCTATAAGATCTTTTTTTTGCTGCCGTATGTCTTTACGTATCTCTTCTTCTATAAGCTCCGGTATGTCTCCCTCTACCACTGTTTCAATGGCACCTAGCTCTGCCGCTTTTTCAGTAAATTTTGACTCACGTAGCATCATTCCTTTTATAAAACCGGCCTTAATCATTTCCACATGTGTTTGACTAGGATCATTGAAATTAAACCAGGCAGCTTGTTGTCCGCCACGAGTGGGAGTAAATCCCCATTGGCTTTTAACTGTAGGGCTTTGGTGTCCGGTAACCTTTCCCTCTTTGTCCAGAATTGGTTCAGGTTTTAACTCGATCCCGGCATAACGTTTGACCTTATATTTACCTACTTGCAAATACCCTTTTTCATCCAAAACAGGCTCACCGTCTTTAAGTAAAGGAACAGGGTCTCCTGTTTGTGGATTTAAAATAATTTCCCCATTTTCCATATCTGGAATAAGCTGGCCATCTTCATCCGTCTCAGGAATTGGTAATCCATACGGATCTAAAATTAGTTCCCCTTCTTTTTGACGAGGGGTAAAAGTCTGTGTTAAAGCTTGTTCTTCTGCCGCCTTGGACAAACCTTTTTTGGCTATCCTAATTTGCACGGGGACTTCGTGTCCAAAAAAATCAGCAATACCTCGTACTATAATAAGTTTAAGTGTGCCGCCGGCTTGTAAATTTTTAAATCTAATTTGATTTAATTTTTCTTTTAATCCCGGCGGAATAGGAATTTTATTAACACCTGGAATATCTGCAAGTCCAATAGATGCTCCTTCTTCCATCACCAAAACAGCAGTAAGGTTGAAAGGCAAGCCTGGAATTACGGTAGGGATGAATATAATTTTGCTATCACCCCCAATGCTGATTGGAATTGCAGAAGGTACGGCCCCCATTGGAAAAATATTTGTAGGAACCAGCGATAAAACAAATACAAGAATAGTTATTATTTTTTTATTAGATTTCATTGTCCCACATCCCCA
>JABSSP010000020.1 GCA_013213985.1 Candidatus Babelota bacterium
AACAATTAGGCGCACAGATTAGAACTAAAAAACCCTCTAGTCTTTCAAAGCTTTTAGGTGATCAAGTAACATTTCAAACATCTGGTTTGAATACCGGTCCTCTAGGTGGCTCCAGAGGAATTGTAGAAAATCAAAATGATGGTGGAATTTTAAGGTTGCTCGGTGATTTGATTTCACTTGCATCTGGTGCTGAGGCTGGCAATACTCTTATTTCACTGGGTGATTCGTTTGGTGTGTGGGCAATATTTCAAGCGCTTGATAACATCGTTAGTAGTGATGTTGTAGCGAATCCATTTCTTGTAGCAACAAATAAAACAAGGGCCCGTGTATCGATTGGTGAAACACGTCGAGTTGTAACAGGTACCGTTGTTGGCGCCGGTGGCTCAGAAGATGCCTTTGGTTCAGACACCGCTGCACTTACGTTAGAAATCATTCCACAAATTAACTCGGACGGCATGATCGTCCTTGATATAAGTATTTTAATTGAAGCGTTTATCGGACTGTCAGATCCATTCAACGTAGCAAAGAATACTCGTTCCATTAGCACAAAGACTGTTGTTGCTGACAAAGAAGTTCTTGCTCTTGGTGGTTTAGTGCAAAACAGGGTAGAAAATGGTCAAAGTAATGGATTTCCTGTTCTGAGTAAAATTCCCATATTCGGATGGCTCTTTAAAAATCAATCACAAGTTGCTGAAAAAGATAACCTTCTTGTTTTAATCTCAACAGAAATTATCGACCCAACTGAGTCGGCCGGTACTAACAGTTTTACCCAAGAACATATTGCCGATTATTATGATATGTCGAGCATAATTAACAAGGAGTTCTCTGGGCAAGATCCTGTTAATAAATTATTTTTTGGAGATCGTAATAATAGATCTGATACCATTATGGATGAATTTTTAGCACATCGAGAACACAAAATAAAAGCTGATCGTGAAGAAAAAAGAAAGAAGAAAAACGGGCGACGCAAGAAAAAAAATAGCAACAAAAGAAAAGCTCAAGCTCCATCTCAAGAAGCAGTTGATCGCACTAATTTTATAAACAAATCCACGGACCGACTCTTGGCTAAGGGGAGGCCATGAATGTTATAAAAAACCTCTTTTTGCCAGAAAAAATTGGATCTTATTATATTTTTCCCAAACATATTGTGGGTTTTGATATTAATAAGCATGTTGTTCATGCGGCATATGTATATGTACAAGGGAAAAAAATCACAATCAAAGATTGCCTTGAAGAACTTATTGAGCCTGGAACACAAGAAAGCTACTCTGCTCGAGTTTCAGCGGCTGTGACCCGTATTTTGAATAACATTCCAAAGTATGATGCGGTACATAGTTCCATGTCCAGCTCTGTGGCTATTTTTAAAACGCTTGTGTTGCCCTTTACTACCTATGAAAAAATTAAAATGGTTGTTGCATATGAAATTGAACCGTCACTCCCTTTTGCGCTTAAAGACGCAGTCATAGATTTTGTTATTACAAAAGTTGATAAAGAAAATAACCAATCTGAAGTGCTTGTGGTCGCCGTACAAAAACAATACATT
>JABSSP010000021.1 GCA_013213985.1 Candidatus Babelota bacterium
AATACTTTTTAAAATATCCTTTCCAAAAATAACAAATGGCATACCGAGCAAAAATATCCAACTCGTCATACGTAGATTTTTATCTGACGAAAGAAAGGCGAGGCTACCCAATGCTGCAATCGGCAACGCAACGCCAAATCGCGCCCCATATTTACATAACCTACCCATCTGATTTAAATTTTTATGATGCTCCGGACAATAAAAATGATTTTGCAACTTACAATCAAACGATCGAGACGCAATATACAGCGGCGAAAGAGAAGCTAGTATCTTGAATGAATCAAATGAAAACAAATTCCAATGCAGCAACAGCATATCCTCAATAGCTTCGGCGATGTACCCACCTGTATTTTTATGGTGCTGTAGTGTTGGCCAGTGAAATTGTCCTTGGGTATACTTCAGGCGTCTCCCCCTGGAATAATAATAAGAATCACCAGACGTTTCGACTGTGTTCCCCATACAAAAACTACTCGACACTACCACTGCAAAAAAGAACAATCGACGTCTAAGTGGAGGAATTGGCTTACTGTGCAGCATTATCTCCCCCTTGCTAATAAGTCATATTGAAATGCTTTTTACATTTATATGATAAAAAAATTATAAAAGGAAATGCAATAGTTGAGAAATAAGAAAGAATTTCAACCAATTACATAAGTATAATTGGTTGAAATTATAAATAAACCTCATTGTTAACTTTAATAGGTGAAATTATTCCAATGAGTCATTTGACCCTATTGATAAAGTCGCCCTAAAAATCAAATGGGATTTCGTTCAACCAATAAATTGCTTGGGATGCATCGTATGCCAAGGAGTTTTTTGTTCATAGGCATGAGCAGCTTGATAGAGAGTACCTTCAGAAAGGTGTGGGCCCAACAATTGGAATCCTATAGGCAAGTTTTGTGAACTAAAACCGCATGGAATAGATATTGCAGGAATACCAGCCAAGTTAGCCGGACATGTAAAGTAATCTTGTAAGTCCATTTGGAGTTTATCAACATCATATGCACCAAATTTAAAAGCGGGTGCAGGATGCGTTGGCATAACCAACACATTGACCTTTTTAAAGGCTTCAAAGAATTCACGTCTGATGAGTCGTTGCACCATTTTTGCATTTTCATAAAAATCACCGGCATGGCCTGCAGAAAGTACATAGTTACCGACCATAATCCGTGTTTTAACTTCTGGGCCAAAACCATCGTGGCGCGTTTCACAATACATATCGTACAATATTTTTGAATCTTTATTGCGCATACCATATCGAACACCGTCAAAACGAGCCAAATTTGACGCCGCTTCTGCGCGACTTAAAATAAAGTATGCTGCTGGACCATAATCAAGTGACGGAAGAGACATGCGTTTAACGGTTGCACCCATTTTTTCATATTCAGCCACAGCTTTTTCGATAGCATCCTTCACTTCGCTATCCATACCGGGAGCATTCAATGCATTTTCAATGATACCAACGGTAAAATTTTCAGGTAATATACCATTCAATTTTTGGGTATAATCTTTTTTAGCCGCATATAAACTTGAAGAATCTCTCATATCGTGGCCAGCAATCGCAGATAAAACCAACGCATTATCATAAACAGTGCGTGTTGCAACACCGATTTGATCTAACGATGATCCATACGCGACAAGACCATATCGTGAAACTAAACCGTACGTCGGCTTCATTCCCACAATACCGCAAATTGCTGCCGGTTGCCGAACTGAACCTCCGGTGTCAGTTCCCAAAGCCCACGGTACAAGCCCAGCTGCAACCGCCGCTATGGAACCCCCGCTCGACCCACCAGGAACGCGCTCTGAATCCCATGGATTTTTGACTGGATAAAATGCAGATGTTTCGTTGGAACTTCCCATGGCAAATTCGTCCATGTTTGCACGACCTATCAGCAACGCGCCTGCCTGCTTTAAACGAGCACATGCGGTTGCATCATACGTAGCCGTGTAACCTTGCAAAATTTTAGAAGCACAGGTTAATTTTCTTTTTTTTTGGGAAATGTTGTCTTTAATAATACCCGGAATACCATCAAGTGGCCCGTTAGAACAAGCTGAATAATCTAGAATAGATTTTTTATCAAAAATTTCTAACGCTGCACCAAGCTCTTTATCATATTTTTTAAAGCGATCAATGAAGAAAGAAAGCAATTGTTTTTTAGTTATCTCTTTTTTATTTAATTTTTTTTTCAATTCTTTAATAGACGCAAATGCTAATTTGTCCATGCTCAACCTCTACTTATTATCTAAAATTGCAGGCACAACAAAGTAATGTGCTTCATGTTCAGGAGCCTGTGAAATGATAGGAGCAGGATCTGTTTTAACTACCACGTCTTCTCTAAATACATTCATGTTTTTATTTGAAACTTCCTCAACCATACTCGCAACTTCTTTGACGCGTTCAGCATAAGATAAAACCGCATCAAGTTGTTTCATCAGCGGAGCAATCTCGTCTTCATGAATACTGATACGGGATATTTTTGCAATATGAAGTGTTTCTTCTCTTGAAATTTTAGTCACTGTTAATCCTTTGCTGACGTCTTATTCCAATGATCGCCACGGAGTCTCCAAATATAAACAACGCTCATAATGCCGTTACCTATATAAAAAGCTCCATACACGAGCATTACTTTTAGCATTTCATCACGAATTGGTAAACGCGACAGAAAGTGCGAAACCGGTACAAAATAGCCTAAACATACTATTAATCGTACTATCATAACTGTTTTGACATTTCCAGCGCCCCGTAGTGCACCAGATAAGATTAATTGTAACAAATCAAAGACAACAAGTACACTTATAATCGGAAAAGCACGTGCCGCTAATGGCGCAAAATCACCCTTTTTATCAAAAATTGTTGCAACGGGCTCTGCATACATTGAAAAAAAAATCAGAACAAAAAGGACCATACCAGCGGACAAAAAAATGACTTTTTTAATATTTGATCGAATTCCATTCCAGTTAGCAATACTAAAGTCATTACTCACCAAAAAGGTAATAACCTGAGCGCAGGCTATTGCGGGAAGAAATGCAAAACGTTCCATGTCTTTAATCACACAAAATGATGCGACACAATTTGTCCCTAGAGGACTAATAACTCTACCTAACCAAATATAGGCACCGGCCATTGTTGCTTTATCTAAAATAATGGGCCAACTTACTTTAATAAGCTTTTTCGCGTGACTTTTGTCTTTAAAAACTTTAAACAGATCAATCGCATATTTACGGTATTTTTCATTAAACAAAACATACCCCAGGGCAATAACAAAAATTGTGGCATACTGAATAACCGATGCATAGGCTGAACCGAGCAAACCAAGCCGAGGAAAACCAAAATTACCAAAAATCAATGTGTAATCAAAAAAAAGAAAAACCAGCGCTCCGAACATGAATATTTTCATTGGAGCTTTACTATTTTTAATTCCCCGTAAAAACCCAATTAAAGCCAATGATGCAAACGTAAAGAATACACCCACTGCGCGCAATCGTAAAAATGGTACGGCATGCGCTATAAGTTCATCTGAAAGTCTATACCATTCACACAGAGTTTGTGCACCAAAAAACAAACCAATAGAAAAAACAAAACCTAAAACAAGCATCATCCACAAAGAATCCCGGGCCGCTCTACCAACTTCCTTAAAATCCCGCTTACCATTATGATTACCCGCAACAATAACCGTTCCAATAGAAAAAGCTTCTGCAATTTTAATGAGAAAATGAAGCAAATTATTCATTGATCCTAGTGCGGCATAGCTTGATGTTGATTCTAATTGCCCAATAAAATAAGAATCAATAAAAAAAGGCATCGAATAAATAACAAGCGATATAATATATTCAGGAATAAAATAACGCACAATGCGACTATATGTTTCCCCATTTGAATTATCGACCACATGTGAATTATGACTTATTACTAAACTTTTTTTCATTCGAATCTCCTGGCATATGTCTGGTCAAATTACCTTTGATCTATTTATTACCAAAAAAGATAAGCTGCCTCTCTCTTGCCTCTACTGTATAAACTTCTTTTTTTTTCACAAATGGCTCAATTTTTTTGTCTGCCTGCCAGCCTTGCGATACCCAATAGACCAACTGAGCATCCTTATAATGACAGCTCGGTTTGAACATTCTCATTAATTCTTTCGGTTGCAAAGAAGCACGTGCGAAGAACATATCAACAGTATAAGAAGTTTTACGCAAAACGTTCTCCAGTCCAAATTTGAAACAACTATGCCCTTTAAACCGAGCTGTTTTATCACCTCGTTGAGGAATGTAATTTTTTTATTATTTACTTCAATAAGAATCATGGGCAATGTCGGATATTTTATTTTAATGGGAATACCGGGGAATCCTGCACCTGTACCAATATCAGCAGCACCTTTGCTTGCAGTTACATCTACAAAGTCAGCAACGCGTAGAGAATCCTGAAAGTGATACGCTACGATGCCAGGAACATCAGTAATAGCGGTGAGATTCATTTTTTTATTCCACTCTATCAATAAATCCATATACGCGTGAAATTGTTGAGATTGCTTGTCAGATAATTTTTCTAAGGAAATAAAAGTATCCCAAACTGCGCGGTAATGTTCTTTTAATTGCCCATTTTCTTTTTGTGACATACGTAAACCATAGATTTTTTACTTTTGAAACTGTTATTTTGACTTGGATCGTGTGTTGCATGGATATTCGACGCCCACAGAGCAAACGAATACTTAGTACTAGTTTAGTACGCTAAAGGAGAATGTACAAAAAATGGTAAAAAATAAAATAAAAAAAATAATCTACATTTTTTTGTGCGCTCATACAGGACTTTCACTTCATGCAAACAGAATTTTGACCTTTCAATTAGAATATTACCCTCTTACAGAAGAAAAAAAATCATCAGAACGCTATATTGAAAATTTAAGCAAGCTCGGACAACTAGGAAAAAATGGTCTTCAAAATATCATAGAACAAGAAAATGGGGGCGTCGTTTCAGGCATTTTCTGTAGCTATGCAGGATTTTTAACAACGTCTGATATCAATGGGAGAGTTACCTTTCCCTTGTTGCAAACTAAACCACTTTTTTATCTGCTCATCACTACGCGTGTAACCCCAGTTTCCTATAAGGGAAATACTATCCACCATTGGAAAATTGAAGAAGGAACACCTACAAGTATTTTCACAATTTCAAAAGAACAAGATGAAGCAACAGAGCTTTATTATTGGAATATACAAGAAACTGATCTTGCGTCGGTGCTCCCTAACAAAAGAGAAATTCCTGCTGAAACAATTACCATTTATGCCCGACCAAAAGATATTTTTGTTCCAACGGGCATCACACCGACAACCGATAGCCCAAATGCTATCTTGCCAGATATTTATGTAAGAAAAAACGGAAATCTTTTAGAAAATGCACTGTACGTAATGAATTTAAATTACCTCTTTAGAAACGTTAATTTTAAACATCAAGAACGTACCAAAGGCTACAGTAGCCTTGTGTCTTATCCATAACAAGAAAATATTTTTCTGTAACAACATATCAGTCAATATCACGCTCCTCCACCTTCTCAACTAAAACTTCAAAACCCTCTTTACAAAACGTTTTTATCGGAATAAAGTATACAGAGTTAAATATGTTCAACTAACAATAATCATTTTTATAAAGTAGGAGATACTAATTATGTATCCAAGACACTCTGTTGCTCGCCTTCTATCTGTTGCAGTCGTAGCCTCTTCGATTGCTGTTAACCTTTCAGTAGGTAGTAGTAAACAATTCAACGCAGGAACTCAAAGTGCTACAGAATACTTTGTAAAACAACAAGTAGAAGGGTGCGTTACAAACCAGTTGGGAAAAATAATTAAGGACGAAAAAATTCTTAACAACCCAGTTTTCAATGCAAGTGACGTAACATCTGTTCTGGTTCGCGTAGGAGCAGAAGTCGTAAGAAAAGAAGGCAAAGATCTTGATACAAGAGATATTTTTAAAGACGCTGCATATATAATCGCACGTGACAAAATAGTACAAGCCTCGGTATATGCACTGGGTAAAGTAGGCCATGAAGCTGGCGACAAAACTAAGGCAACCCTACAAGTTTTGACAACTGTTTTTGTACTTCCATTCATTCGTGGCCAAATTTCAAACCAAACGACAATTGCGTCCCTTTAGGCTACTAAAGAAATCAATTTAAACGTTAAATAAAAAAAGGAGCGAGAATAAATTTCGCTCCTTTTTTTATTTAACGTTTAAATTGATTTTTATATAATTGTCTAATTTCTTTTACCGTCGTTGCTTCGTCAACACTTTTATCAGGACGGTAGCCCATAAAACGTGGAAAGCGTAGCGCATAGCCAAGATTTTTTTCTGTTTTTCCTGCCACATGAGTTGGAGAAAGGGTTATTTCGTCGGCACAAATCAGACAGATAATTTCGGGCGACACCCACACGTCAGGATATAACTCTTTTGCGCATTCAACATTTTTTGGTTTTATTTTAACTGCAATTTCATCACACCGTTTTTTTAAATCGACCCATGCATCATCACTCAAACCGGTGCCAACTTTTGCAACCGTTTCAAAACAGTCTTTAGTTTTATGTAAAACGCCCACTAAAAATGCACCGATACCAAATTTTGCACGTCGACCTGATCCATC
>JABSSP010000022.1 GCA_013213985.1 Candidatus Babelota bacterium
ATAACGGTTTGGTTTGGACTATTCATACAGGTTGGTGGCATTGTTGGACACTCTGCAAATGTTTGACAATTGGCAAGTGCTCGTGGACCAGGTCCTTTAGTTGGCATTGGGCCGTAACAAATGTCTGCATCACCGCGCATTACGTACTCACGGTAATCTCTGAGTACCGTATTTTTTTTATCGCATCTACACAGACGATCAAGCGTTCGTTCCATATCACAACATGGCACAACTTTATTGCCAGCTTTAACTGCTTGTACTACACGATCAAGTTCAGGACATCTGCAATCAGGAGTACATCTTTTCCATGCTTCCACAATTTCTTTGCACACAACTGGAGTCACATACACGCATTCTTCTGTACACCGTACAAGACGTTCATGATCTTTTGGAGTGAGACCACAATCACGAGCAGTCAATGCAGACAATTGAGCACCACAAATTTTATAGAGTACATTTCACTTTTTTTCATTACGGACAATCACCTGCATTTACTGGCAAATGACATGTTTGTGCTGGGTAACGGAATATCAGTGAAGTCACATACACTGGATCTGGATATTCGTCCATTGCCGGGGCAACTCGTCTGAACATTAACCGTGCAATATCGCCTGCTTGTGCTAAATTACTGTCAATACATGCAGTAACGCGTTGATACGTAAATGCTGGTCCACCAGCAACACAAGAAGTAACCTGTATTGTATAGTCCGCAGTCTGCACTTGTACTAAATTAGCTGGATTAATAAATCCACCACCAACACCTACAAACTCTGCACACACTTCAAAGCGAATATCGTTGTCTGTAGAATTAACACATGGCACAACAAAACAAATATCAACTTCTATGGGATCGTTACCAGGAGCGTAATCAGCAGGAATACAAAAATCTACAAACGGAAGTGGCGTTTGGTCGTCACCAGAAGGTGGAACCTCTCGAGCAACCAATTGGCTTTTGCAATCACTACCTGGATAAATGTTGTCCGTAAATACTTTAAATGCAGGAGCAAAACGATACGGCTCGCCATTTAATATTGTACCGGTGCAACTGTCGTTAAATAATGCCCCAAAGTCCGATACATTAAACACTATTTCATTGCAATAATTGAAAAATAAACAACCAGAAATGAACAAGTTTTCTATAATTGCTTGACATGCAGCAAAACGTGCAACATCTAAATCACACTGCACAACCGGATTCCGTGTTGGATTATTGATAAATGTTGGCACGGTGTCTGGACACATAGCAAACGTTGTACACGTGAGCTTTGTCACTCGTTCTGGACGAGATGGCCCACGCGGTGAACGAGTGATGCGAGAGTCGCCCCCCTTTAAATCTTCACCCGCTTGCTTAAAACATTCATTGTACGGACACATTTCACATGCAGTTTTGAGTGCACTTTCAAGTGTTCGGCAATCAATTAATGCGTTGCCTTTTTTAATATTCGCAACCACACGTCTTGTTGCGGGGCACGATCTTTCTTTTGTACACCTTTTAATAAATTCAGAACGCAACTCAGGCGTCATATACGCACATTCTGTACCTTTCGCAAGTTGCGTTCTATCTGCTTTTGACAAATCTTTTGTATAATCTGGCGTTGCTGCAATAGATGCGAAACTTAACACAACTGCAAAAACTGCAGTGCGCACCAGGGTTTCAGATCCTACAAATTGTAATATCCTATTTTTTTTCACCATCTTCCTTTTACGTATTAAGTTTTATCTCCTTTATAACCACACAATTAATCAACTTGGTTGAGTACAGCTTGTCGCACATGAAAGCGCCATTTTTGGATATCTTACAGCTACCAGTCCCATAAACACGGTAAATTCGTAGTTATCATTTACAGGATCGCCTGTTCTAAACCACATCAAACGACCCCAATCACAGGGACGTATAAAGCTGGCAACCTGCGAAGATGGAATACAAAAAGTAACTTTATATTGTATAAATTCCCCATCAACAGCAGAAACGGTAACCCCTGTTTTTTGAGCTGTTGCATTAATTTCACCGCATACATCAGAGCCTAGTGACTGCCCATCAGAAATAAAGTCTGCAAGCATGGTAACTTCAACAGTTTTATTTACTGGTACTGGCCCATCACAAGGTGGACCACTATTTATAATATCGCTTACTAGGGGACCTGGATTTCCATCCTCACTATCTCTACACATAGTAAAAAAATGAATGTCAACTTCCATAACATGATCAGAAGCGAAATCAAAATCGGAAGGTACTCGAAAATCTAGATAGGGGACTGTGGGTATCGGCCCATTATTGTCATTCGCACGTGCACATGCAACATCATCTCTTAGTAGAGGAACTCCACGAATTTCTGAAAACCGATTATTATTACCACCACCGCAACCTAACATTGCGCAATTTTCATACGCATTTCTGTTCCAAATTTGTGCAGTCGTTAAATTCTCGGTAGCACAGGTGGTAAACCCAAGATCACTCGATGAGAAAATTAATTCAGCACATTCAAAGTTTACACCTGGAATCCGAGCACACAGTTCCCCACACACTGTCAGATCACCACACACAACTAGGTTCTGCTCAAGGCGAGCGTTTTGTGCGATCAAGTCACACATGACGTCAAACGACTGTGCTTGTACTTGTAAAGTGGAAAGTAAAAAAAATAGCCC
>JABSSP010000023.1 GCA_013213985.1 Candidatus Babelota bacterium
CACCGATCACAGATAGAACATTTCGAACAAGCTCAGGTGTTATTTAATAGCAACTGGGGTGAAGAAATAAAAATCAAACCTAAGCGTAAGTATAAATTACTCGAGCTTTTTGCTGGTGCTGGCGGCTAATTTATTCGCCGATGCCGTGCGCGATGCTTTGGATCCGCGCACTAAGGTACTGAGAGCATAGCTGTAACAATTTGTGGCAGTATCCAGTTTGAATCGCATTATAAAACAGTGGTTATTCTGCGCAGATTTTGATATCATTATTCGTATCCGCTTCAAAAGTCAGGGTAAGGCCATTATTTAACCAGAGTCAAGGTGGCTAGAATCTAAAGTATTGCTCTTAATTAGATTGGCCAAAGACGGCATTTCATGCTTTTTAGAAATGCGATCGTAAAAATAATGATAGCTATTCACTGCCAGTTTTTTTGCTGTTTCAACAAGTGTCATAAAAGTATCTTTAGACTGAGTTCCTTTTTCGTTGATGGTATGAAAGCTAATATCTCGGTAACGTGCTTGAGATCTTGCTCCCAATTCGGATGTGTTATTATGAAGTGGCAGGGAAGGATGTTTGAGTACTAATAGTAGAGAATCCTTTTTTAATTTTGTTCTTTTGATACGTTCATCCAGTTGGTCATAGCCCGTAATAATTGAAAAAAGAGCATCAAATTCTTTCTCCAGAGATTGGGCCAGAGGAACTGTAGGACGTTTCTTATAATCTAGTAGTTTATGATAGTAATCCCAATAATCGCTAAGAAATTCTTTTAGTTTCTTTTGGTGTAAAGGGACTACGGGTTTAAGTTTTTTATAATGTCTTCCATCATGGATCCAACATAACCCTAACAAATTGGTAATTTGCTTGAATTGTGGCGCATCATCGGCCAGTAATATTTCAATCGCATGAGGCAATTGTTGATAGGCAATAATAGCACTGGCTTCTAAAATGATGTTCCTATTAGTGATATTTTTGTTAGGATCGGGGAATAACACCTTCAACATTTCGTCTGCTTGGCCCCGATTCAGTCTATTTTTCTTTATTTCTTCTCTTAAGCGAACTAACTGTTTATTAGGTAAATGCATTTGCTCCATAAGAGCATAGGTCGATTCATTGAAATGAAATAACACGTCTCCTTGTGTCAAAATATCGATAATGGTCAAACGGTTTTTATGGCGTCGCGTAAAATAGGCGGTATAAAGGTCGTTGCACAAGATATGCGTATAATGATTTATCCCGTTTACTCGCGCACTCGTATCATCCATCTGCTGATGAATACTTGAAGCTAATCCTGACTGCACAATATCTTTCTTTTCTTGGTGAAATTCATCGTGGTCATCTGTTATAAAGCGTGAAATAGTCGCTGCTGATATACTAATTCTATGATTTCTTAGAAAAGTAAGGATGGCTCTTTCTGTCATCTTGCTGGCATAATGTAAATCGAGAACAAGTGCTTTAGTGTTTGGACCAAATTCTCCATCATATCCCTCTGGCAAATCTGCCATGAAGGTCTTTTTCAATGAAGGAGAGTAATAAGTTTTCTTTTTAAACTCAACGTTATCTGTTTTAATAATGATATCTTGCACTATGACTGATTGATAACCTTGGAATTTAGCATCGTCGGGCAATTGGCTTTTATCAACGTCACAAATCTCTACTCGATCTATTATGATTTTATTTTTTTTCTTTTTAGATTTCTTCTTCTTTTTACTCTGTCCGCGTTTTCTTTCTTCCTCAGAAGAAATATCTTCCTTCTCCTTGCTTTGCTTGCGCACTTTAGGTTTACCTTGCTCTCCCTTGAGTTTGTTGTTTTCATCCCGCAGCTGTTGATTCTCTTCTTGTAGCTTAGTGAGCTCCGAGACCAAGGTCTCCAGCAAGTTCAGCATCTCCAGATGCCATGGTAGAACCGTTTCTTTTTCAGAAAAATCTACTGCTTGCATTAGTTCAGCTATTTTTTTTCGTATTTCTGTTTGAGCCATGATAGAACAACCTATTACTGATAATTAACAGAATATATTATAGCACCATGTTTTATCTCGAGTTTTTTCCTTCTGACATCGCTTTTACG
>JABSSP010000024.1 GCA_013213985.1 Candidatus Babelota bacterium
AGAAGGCAAACTTGTAACAGATATGATTTTACAAGAATTGAAGGAAAAGTTTCCTGGTATTAGATTTATCAAAATAGATAAAAAGGACGGGTACACCGCTACCGTCAATGCTTTAAAAGCACTTCCAAATGACCATGTTTTTTTGGCCAACGATCGTTGTAAACTAACGGAACCTCTTGATTGTACCTATTGCATTTACGAACTAGAGCGAACTTTTGCATACGGTTTTTATATAAGCGTGTCTCCAAGCTTATGCAGACGAAATAGGGTTCCATGCCAATATATTGTTGATGACCTGTACGCGTGGAAATTTGCGTGCGACGAAAGAAAAAAATTAAACATACATAATTTTGATATGACATTATATCGGACGGAAGATTTCACAAAATCATTAGAAAAAAAGCAGTTTTGGTCATTGGTTGAGTTAGAAAAAAATTGGCGAAAAACTCCTGTTGATAGAAAAAAAGTAGGGCTGTTTTAGTATGCAAGGTCTAATTTAAATATTATAAAAGGATAGCTTCCATAAAGTTTTCGACTACTTCCATTTTTTGCTTATGATACTCTTGTGATAATTTATTGTAGTTTGTACCTCCGCGATAGTGCAAGAAAATTCCATCAAGAAACAATTCAATACTTCTGCCATGATTTCCGAATAGTGGCATTGACTTAATCATTTCAATAGTTTTATTTTCTAAGCCAAGGTGTTTTAAGTTTTTAGTATTGTGAGTACATGGAGGTGCAGGCTTGGGTTTTTTTGCACAATCGGGGCAAATTAAAAAAGGTAATTTGTTTTTTTCTGGTTCTAGGCTTCTTCTGTCAAAAGATTTTATTTTTGCATTCTGATTATCTCTCAGATAATAATGGGTAAATCCCCCGGCATCCATTAAAACATTGTTATATAAATAGCCACAATTAAAATCTATAGTCCTTTTATTTGGCATAGTTTTCACATTCAAAAATACTAAACCAATCCATAAATAATGAAATGGTTCAATTTCTGGATGTGCTTTGTCACACGTATGAGTATACCATTGTTTATCGCATTGTAATTTATTTCCAGCTAAATCAAAGCCATCTAAATATTGAGAGAAACTAAAATTTTTTATCAGAAACAAATCAGAATCAATTAAGACAACAATATCATCATGATCAAAACCAACCGAATCTAGGGAGTATTGCACAACATTACTATTTCTTACCGGTGCGGCATGATATGGTGACAATGGCCCTGATAATGGTCTTTTTAAATAGGGTTTATCGTGAATTTCTTGAGGTATTGCTATGCAATGAATGTGATATTTTTCACATATGCCCTCAATTTCTTTTTGCATATTCTTTTTAGGAGCATCATTCCAAACCACAAATTCATAGTCATCTTGTAAAAACTTTTGGAATGTTTTGTGTTGCATTTCTATAAAATCAGGTCGATTATATGCGTATGTAAAAATTAGAACTTTTGGTACGGTCTGAAAATAAAAACATAAAGTTAATACAAAAAGTAC
>JABSSP010000025.1 GCA_013213985.1 Candidatus Babelota bacterium
GAAAAAACTTACATTTACTGTTCACGTAACGATATACGAAATTATGATCATTACGTGTCGTTTATACGTTATGAATAGGGCAAATACTACTGATCTATTATTAGTCCAATATCTTTGAGTAATCGATCAGTAGCAGACTTGTACTGATGATATGGCCTTAAGCAATGCGCGTCTACATAATGACCTGCTGTTAACATACTTTTGTTATAACCCCACCAAAGCCTATCAACTCTTCGGCCAACTGGATGATTTAGATAAGTGCATCGAGTTTCTTTTAAAGACCAGTTTTGTAGATATTTGCGCAATACTTTTTCATCTGTGCTCCATCCAATATTAAGTGCTGCCCATTTTTTTACTTGGTCTGGAATTTCTTCGATGCTATGTATTTGAAACAGTTCTGCAAAGGTGGATCCTTTAGCTGCATTATAACACATAGGATAGGTTCCATACGTAAGTTTTCGATAGATTACAAATTGATCATCAGGTACATCTACTACTGAATCAATAAAATAAGATTTGTTAAGTGGAATCATGTCGATGTCTGATAAGATGCATCCGTCTTCGGGAAATAAGGCTGGCAACAAAAGACGAATTGTTTGTGCGTATAAGGCAGTTGAGACGCCGGGTATCGGTTCAAAACGGATAACATCTCCAAGACTTTCATCTATAATTACGCTTTCATCTGCAATTAATGCAAGTGTTGGTTGTACTCCGACTATTTCTTTCCATGCTTTAGCTACAAGAGGCCAAAATTGAATATAGTTTTCATGGTTATCGGTTGCTAAAATTACTCGATCAATTTTCAGTGCCGAGATATTTACCATCAAGCAAAAAGAAAGTGTCGTGAGTATTTTATTCCAATGTTGTCTAAAAATGTGTTGCATGATTTGGTCCTTAATAATTTTTTTTTTGTTATTGTTTTCATGCAAAATTTAGCGGGGAAACAATTTAAAGTCAAGCGCCTTTTTTGGTCTTGAATTTAAATTGACGTGTGCAGGGTTATACGTAATACTAAGTATATTTTTATCATGTTTATAACAAAAAGGAGATTCACAATGAAATTGAAGTTGCTTAATGTTTTCATTTCGATTATTTGCAGTTGTTTTGTTTTTTCTGCTGTCGCTAGACTTATAGCCCAAGGGTATCAAGAATGCGAGAGACCTTATTTTGTAATTGTTATTCCATCGTATAATAATGAGAAATATTGTGAAAAAAATCTTAAGTCAGCTCTTGATCAAAAATACCCATACTACCAAATTATTTATATCAATGATGCTTCGACCGATAGCACAAAAGAAAGAGTAGAAAAGTGTATTACTAATTATGATTATGACAATCGGGTGACCTTTATACATAACGATATCAATGTTGGTCCGCTGGCCAACATACATAGGGCTGTTCATATGTGTGATTCGCATACGGTTATTGTAATACTTGATGGGGATGATTTTTTGATTGATGATAATGTACTAACTTACTTAAGCAATGTTTATAGAGACCAAAACGTTTGGATGACTTATGGACAGTATGTGCATTATCCACAGATCTATCGGAAGGGCGGTGCCCGAGAGCTTCCTCGTCATGTAATAAACAATCACTCTTTTAGAGAATACGATTGGGTGACGACTCATTTACGTAGTTTCTATGCGGGGTTATTTCACAAAATAAAAAAAGAAGACTTGATGTACGAAGGTAGTTTTTTTGCAATGACTGGTGATCTTGCGAGTACATTTCCAATGCTTGAAATGGCGGGTGAGCACAGCAAATTTATTGCTACTTCTTTATATTTGTATAATATTGAGAATCCATTAAATGAGAATAAAAAAAATGTTGATTACCAGCAACATCTGGAGCACGTAATTCGTAATGGAAGGAAATATACTGCATTAAAAACTTTGTGGTCATAGCTTAAAGGATTTATAGAGTGAAGTTTATTAAAAATTTTGGTGTTGTTTTTTTCTTAGCACAAATAACTTCTTATACTATCCTGGCGCAAAAGCGTATCTATATTACAACTGCTATACCCGGATGGTGGACAGGGAATCTTTTCGATAGACACTCGGATGGAAATCGTCAGCCGCATCGTGAGCCTATGTATTTTTTGAAAAAAAGGCTTGAAAGTTTGGGGTACACTGTTATAGAACCACGTTCTCTTGATAATGTAGATGATACAGATTTTGTTGTAATTTTTGATTTACCTCCTCGTCATTCTGTGAATCGTGTTATGAAACAGTTTCAAAGAATTCCGAAAAAGAAACTAATGTTATTTCTTTGGGAACCTCCTTCGGTAATGCTTCATAATTATGACACTGGTAATCACCATTCGTTTAGTAAAATTTACACCTGGTGGGATGATTTAGTAGATAACGAACGGTATTTTAAATTTTATTATCCATGTTTACAAAGTATGATTGATGATACAATTACCTTCAAAGAAAAGAAATTGTGCACTTTTATTGCTGGGGATAAAAGTTCTTCTCATAAAAATGAGTTGTATTCTGCACGAAGAAAAACAATTACTTTTTTCGAAGAGTTAGGAACGAACGAATTTGATTTTTACGGACGTGGTTGGAGCGGTCATCGTTATAAAAATTATAAGGGGCAGGTGCGTAAAAAACTTGATGTTCTTAAAAAATATCGCTTTTGCATTTGTTATGAAAACATAAAAAAAACAAGTGGATATATTACTGAAAAAATATTTGATTGTTTTCAGGCTGGCTGTATTCCAGTATATTGGGGTGCATCAAATATTGCAGATTATATTCCAAAAAATTGTTTTATTGCACGTGAAGAGTTCAAAGATGAAAAACATCTTTACAATTTTATGAAAAATATGTCGGAAAAAGAATATAATCATTACATTGAAAATATCAAAAAATATTTACAAAGTGATCAAGCACAACTCTATTCCATTGAAAACTTTATCAATATTTTTCTACAAGCAATAGGACATGATGAAGAGAAATTATTATTTTAGATTCATTTTTTTAATCTTATTTTTAGTATCGTTGACTAGTTTTGCTCACAAGACGATTTATATCGGTACAGGAATACCCGGCTGGTGGGGAGGAAGTCTATTTAATACCAACACTAACGCTGATGGTCATCGTGAGCCCATGTATTTGCTGAAACAAAAATTGACCGAACTAGGCTATGAAGTTAAAGAAGCAAGATCATTTGATAACTTACATGATGCTGATTTTATCATTTTATATGACACTCCACCTGTACAGATGCTGCCAGTTTTGAGCCAGTATCCAAAAAAAAAATTAATATTATTTTTGTGGGAACCTCCTACAGTTCGTCCTGATTCTTATCAAGTTTCGAGTCATGGTTGTTTTAGTGAAATATACACCTGGTCTGACGATTTAGTGAATGATGAACGATATTTTAAATTTTATTATCCAGTATTGCAGCCCATGATAGATAAGGTAATTGATTTTAAAGATAAAAAATTATGCACGCTCATTGCATGTAATAAAAGTTCTCGACATAAGGATGAACTTTATTCAGCACGAAAAAAGGCTATAGATTTTTTTGAGCAATTGAATACAGACGAATTTGATTTGTTCGGGCGTGGTTGGAATGCGAAGCAATACAAAACTTATAAAGGTAAGGTTAATAGAAAACTTGATTACCTAAAAAAATATCGATTTTATATTTGCTATGAAAACATAAAAAATATAAGCGGTTATGTTACGGAAAAAATATTTGATTGTTTTCGTGCCGGGTGTGTTCCTGTATATTGGGGTGCATCAAATATTGCAGAGTATATTCCGAAAAATTGCTTCATTGCGCGTGATGAATTTTCAGATGAGCAAGAGTTATATGATTTTATGAAAAACATGCCGCAAGAAGAATACAATCAGTATATTGACAACATTAAAAATTATTTACAAAGTGATTTAGCTCAATTGTATTCCACTGAACATTTTATTGATACTTTTTTACAAGCGATTGGACATGATGAGTAAATTTTTTTACCGTTCGTAAAAACCCTTCGACAAGCTCAGGGCGAACGGGATAAATAAAATTTTTTTAGATAATACGAATGTGTAATTCTCCTTCTGCAGATGAATTTAATTTTTTACTAATAACTCATAAATGAAACCTCCGTTCGCCCTGAGCTTGTCGAAGGGTTACACGAACGGATTAATCAAAATGGACTTGAAATTCGTTGATATTTTTTTTGTTTTCTAATCATCATGTCGTAATAAATTTGGGTTTGTCTATTATTTACCTTAAAGTCGTTTAGGGGGGTTTCTATATTATATACATACAAAATGTTTGGAATAAATGTGCTGTGATGTCCCGCCATTTCAAGCATGGGAAACATGATGGAAAGATCCCAGGCCATTGGGAAAAATTTTCCTTCGTACAATAAGTCTTCTTTTTTTATTTTATGAAATAGCCCGGCATAAAAGGTGCGCAATGCTGAAGTAACATAGTTATAATCTCTAAAATTATTAGTATCGATAATATGTTTTGGAACTGGTGCACAATGCCCTTTATAATGGGAAGGGTAGCATCGATATTGACCCCACGTTATCCATACGTCAGGATTGCTATATTTTTCTGCTAGCAGTGCAAGAACATTTTCATTGTCCAACCAATCATCGCCATCAAGACCAACAATCACTACGCGTGGGTCGCACATGTGTACAGCTTTATATATGTTAGCAAGTGCACCAACATTTTTTTGATTTTTGATTAGTGTTATGCGGTCTTGTAATTCAAAATCTTTAATATAGTTTTCTACTAATTGTGCGGTGTCGTCAGGAGAACAATCATCAATATAGATCACATGAAAGAATGGATAGGTTTGATAAAACATTGAATAAAGATTTTTTTGGTAATAGTTTTCATTGTTGTAAGAAGGTACCACAAAAACAAAAAGCGGTCCTTGCTCATAATCATGGTTGGATCCAACAAGATCCTGTTTCAGTCCACCAGTGATATTCGATGAGTGTAATAAAGAGCTTGCTAAAATGGTGACCAATAGTGCTGAAATTTTTATTTTCATTTATCTCCTTTTAATACGATTAAGTGGCGGATTTAATAATTTTGTAAATATTATAAGTCTTGTCTTTTGAATAAATAATCGTTGTGAGTTCCATCCCAGAGAGGACATAGCTCTTTACTATAATTTGAAAGGCAGCGAATCATTTCATACCCCTTATTGGAAAAAAATTCTACAATGTCATTGTATTGATGTTTGTAAATTTCAATAAGTAGATAGTCAAATGTAGTCCGGGTAAAATCTATTCCTTTAAGAATATTAAGTTCGTATCCTTCTACATCTAAAGAAAAGAAGTGTATATGGGTGTAGTCACATTCGTCAAGGATTGATTGCAAACTTCGGACCAATACTCTATTACGAGCTGGGGGGTTAAGCCGATCACCACTGATACTGGACATGAGATGTCCATCGAAGTCTCCGTGTATATAAGTTCCATCTTCTTTGAACGAACCAAGTGCACATTGAAAACATTTTGAATTGGACCGATTTTTACATAATCGATTGAATAGGTTTGGTGATGGTTCTATCAAAATTCCAGTCCATTCATAAAGCTCTTCGAATCGTTTGGTGTTAGAAAATCTTACACCGTCGTTTGCCCCCACTTCAATGAAGGTTCCATTTTTGAAGGGCATTAATTCTGATAGTGTTACATCAAACGGAATTTCAGTTTTTGCATCAAAGGCAGAATAAGTTACATCTTTAATTGCTGTGAATGAGGTTAATGTCATAAAGAGAACATTTATTATTATTAAACGAGTATGACCTATTACTATCTTTTGCATTACAGATTTTCCGTTTTTATTTTTTGATGATTGATTATCTAGAGCAGTCTATCTTAAATTTAAGGCAAAATAAAATTACTGAAATTATAAAAAAAGGACCGCTTCAAATAAATGAAGCGACCTTGTCTATCAAAAAATATAATAAAAATTAGACATCAAGATTTCTGGCGAAGTGGCCATAATCTTCAATAAACTGTTTTCTGCCGGCAACGTTGTCACCCATCAATATGGTAAACCATGTATCGGCTTCTAGCGCGTCTTCAATACTTACTTTTAAAAAGCTCCGTGTTGCAGGGTCCATTGATGTATCCCACAATTGTTCTGGATTCATTTCACCAAGACCTTTGTAACGTTGAATATTCATGTATGGTTTGCTGATTTTTCCAATACCTGTAATAAGTTGTGTTAAACCAACGCCATTAGCACTGCGGTCTTTTCCAATAATATTGAGGGTCCATGGCTTTTTGAGAATCTGCTTAACATCTTTGAGCATTTCAGAAAGTTTTCTGATTTCAGGATTATCAAAAAGGTCTAGATTTATACGCCACGATTTATTTAACAGGGTGAAGACAATAAATGTTTTTGTTGGATGTACTTCAATTTCAGTTTCTTCATCGATAATTTCTGGTTGTTTGGCAGGCTCTTCTTTTTCTATAGTGATGTCCCACTTAGGGAAATACGGTTTTAAGTTTTTGGCGAGTACTTGTTCACCGTCTTCTCTTTTCCATTGCGTATCGTGGAACATTAAGGTAAGTTTGTGACATTGGTCATGTCCAAGTTGTGCGTGAAGACTTGCGTTTTCTAAGGCCTCATCGTAAGCAATCAGATTATCTAAAAGGCCAGACCATTCTTTTTCAGGCAGTTCCTTGTTATCGATTGCAATTTGTGTTTGCTTACGCGCCCAATCAAACAGGAATCCTTGGAGGGCGGAGTTGTCTTTTAAGTATTGTTCCTTTCTGCCGATTTTTGCTTTAAAAAGTGGTGGCTGAGCAATATATAAATAACCTTTTTTGATAAGTGGATTAATATATCTAAAAAAGAAGGTCAAAAGTAATGTTCTAATGTGAGCACCATCCACATCGGCGTCGGTCATAAGTATAATTTTATGATAGCGCGCTTTGTTAACATCAAAATCTTCTCCAACACCAGTTCCGATTGCAGCAATAAGAGATTTAATTTCTTCGTTTGAAAGAATTTTATCAATTCGCGCTTTTTCAACGTTTAAAATTTTACCTTTAAGTGGTAAAATTGCTTGCGTTTCACGATCACGCCCTTGTTTTGCTGAACCGCCCGCTGAGTCACCCTCAACGATGTAAAGTTCAGTTTTCTTTGGAAGAAACATTGGAATACATTCAAAAAGATGAATA
>JABSSP010000026.1 GCA_013213985.1 Candidatus Babelota bacterium
AAGTTTTACCATTTTTTGAAGCTGTCGCCGCACCTAACGGAGTTGCACGTGTTGGCAACTCTGGGACAGGGCATTACGTCAAAATGGTGCACAACGGAATTGAATACGCATTGTTACAAGCGTATGCTGAAGGTTTTCATTTGTTAAAGTCTGGCAGTTTTAAAGACGAAAATTTAGACTTAGAACAAATTGCACGTTTGTGGGATTCAAGTTCGGTCATTCGTTCGTGGTTGTTAGAATTAGCGCTTGGAATTTTTGAAAAAGATCAAAACTTTGATGCCATTGCCGGTGAAGTTGCACAAGGCGGTACAGGCAAATGGACCGCAGAGGACGCCAAAAAACATAATGTTCCTGTTCCAACATTAGATGCGTCATTACAAGTTCGCGACTGGTCACAAAAAACAGGTGGTAATTATGCAACAAAATTAATTGCATTGCTGCGTAACGCATTTGGTGGTCATGAAGTAAAGAAAACTAAATAAAAAATCAAGAAAGAAATCATGATCATTATTGACATAAGTTGGCCTATAAGTGAGTCTATGACCGGCTATAAAGACAGAATGTCAGTTCACTTTGAACAATTAAAAACATTTTCCAAAGATCAAGTACGTAGCTCACGTATTACGCTTGATTCTCATACCGGGACACATATTGATGCTCCGGCACACTTTTTGTCTGATGGCAAAACTATTGATCAAATTGATCGAGGCATCATTATAGGCGAATGTACGGTACTTGATTTTATGGAAGTTACAGATGGTGTTACTAAAAGTGACCTTGAAAAAAAAGAAATCAAAGAGGGTGATATTGTTTTACTTAAAACAAAAAATAGTTCACTTGGTTTAGATGCAGCATTTGATAAAAACTTTATATATCTTGAAAAATCAGGTGCACAGTATTTAGTAGAAAAAAAAATTAAAGCAGTTGGTATTGATTATCTTGGCATTGAACGTAATCAACCTGATCACGAAACCCATACTATTTTAATGAAGCATGAAATTGGCATCATTGAAGGGTTGCGTTTGTCGCATGTTGAACCACAACACTATTTCTTTTTATGCTTGTCACTTCCTGTAGTTGGATTAGAAGCTGCGCCTGCGCGTGCTATTTTAGTGCATCAACAGTAAAAATTAAGATGGCCTGTTGAATTAACAACAGGCCATTTCGTTTTTCTTTTTTATCGGCAGGTAGGACAATTGTAATAAGAGCTTGAATCGTCGTAGCCAGTTGTGTCCCACCAGCGTCTGTTAGACCAACGATCAGTGTCGTTTGGCCAATGTTCGTAGGTGCGTCGTGCCATACGTCGCCGGTCTCGTCCATGTCCTGTTGAAACAGGATCACTTGACCACACCCGGTTTGGGTTTTCATCCCGATAAATGTCTGCACTACTATTGCCAACTAGTGTCAGCAACAATGCTGTGATGAACGAATAGACGTATGTTTTTTTCATGACACTCCTAACACATTATTATTAAACAGAGAATCCTATACTGAATCCGTTGCCGCCATAGCCGTCATAATAATCACAGTATGGGTCCCAGT
>JABSSP010000027.1 GCA_013213985.1 Candidatus Babelota bacterium
ATATACTGCTGCAGATTCATGATGAGCTCCTTATCAGTGTCCCTGAGGATCAGGTAGAAGAAACTGAAAAACAGGTTAAATCAGCGCTTGAAGGGGTTGTCGATTGGAAAATTCCTCTGACGGTGACTACTAGAATAGGTCGTGATTGGAAAGAAATTACCAAATAACGAGGCTTTCGGAGATGCAATGACCCTGGGGTAGTTGACTTTTATGGCAATATGGCCATACTGATGGTGAGGTTGAAAGTTTTGCAATTAAGGGCTTTTCTTTTAATACTCTCTTTTCTTTTTTAACAGAAATACTAATTACGTTTTTTACGAAGCATTTTTAAAGGATTGCAATGGCAACGAGTAAATCCGGTGGTTCAACGTCAAATGGTCGTGATAGTCAAAGTAAACGACTCGGTGTAAAATTATTTGATGGTCATTTAGTGACTGGCGGCGAAATAATTGTTCGTCAGCGAGGCACTAGAATTCATCCTGGACAGGGTGTTGGCTGTGGTAAAGATCATACACTATTTGTGACTGCTCCTGGTTTACTTAAATTTCACTATGGAAAAAAGGGCCGCAAATACGTTTCTGTACGTTCTTCTTCCCAGTAATCTTTTCATTTGTTACATTATGGTGATTACAATCTGATTTGAAATGGATTATACTTTTCATGTTGGAGGTAATTAAAGCATTGTTATAATCTATTGAAACTCACCAATTTGAAAGTTTGGACACCGAGGATACCATGATTGACTTTTTTAGATATCGTTTTGCAACACTATTTTTTTCAGTACTTGTTTTTGCTGGGGCGATTGGCGCTTATATTCATAAACGGCAAACTCGTGGACAGGCCTTCAAGTATAGCATTGACTTCACTGGTGGTACCCAGGTTTTACTTGGGTTTCAGAACGAGGTATCAGTAACGAATTTAAAAGATGCACTTGAAAAAGGCGGTTGGGGTAATGCGACTGTTCGTGAATTTTCAAAAAAAGAATTTTTAATTCGTGTTCAAGAATTTTCTAAAGAGGCTCAAGGTCTTGGTGTTCGTATAAAAGAAGTTTTACAAAAAAATATGCCAGGTAATACGATAACCATCAGAGAAGTTGAAGGTGTAGGGCCGGGTGTTGGAGGAGTTTTAAGATATAATTCCCTTATGGGTTTATTAATAGCACTCGCACTTATGTTGCTCTATATAGGGTGGCGGTTTGGATCATTTGCATTTGCTACTGGAGCAGTGGTTGCACTTTTTCATGATGCATTTATCATGCTTGCAGTATTTTTAATCTTTGATCGTGAAATTTCAGTTAATTTAGTTGCAGCTATTGTTATGGTTCTAGGTTATTCAATTAACGACACCATTGTTATATTTTCACGCATACGTGATAACCTGAAAACTATGAAGGGTGTTCCGTTAAAAGATATTGTTAATATGAGTTTGAATCAGACATTGCGCCGAACCATTTTGACGAGTATCTCCACTGCTTTGGTCGTCCTTTCAATCTTTATATTTGGTGGTGAAGCGCTCAATGATTTTGCCTTTGCGCTTTTGATTGGAATTATTTTTGGAACATACTCTTCCATTTATATTGCAAGTCCAGTCATGAT
>JABSSP010000028.1 GCA_013213985.1 Candidatus Babelota bacterium
CTTTGCATACAGCCCAGTGAATTGGCTGGCCTCCATTGTTATTTTGTGCTGTGAGCTGTGCTCCTCTATTTAGCCATCCATTAAAATCCTCTAAACTTCCGTGTTCTGCGGCATCGAAAAGCTTTTGATTAAGTTCTTTTTGATTTTCAATTTTTGGTCTTAGTTGAGCATGGCTTGCTTCAACTACTATGCCATTTATTATAAATAAAGTAGCGAAAATGATTAAAATATTTTTTTGCATAAAATGGTCCTTATTAGCATTTTTTTTTGTATTTTTACCTAACATGAAGTTTACACCTATTTGTAGTGCTTCAGGTTTAACTTTTGCTGCAGCTGAATATGCAGTTGAAGAGAAAGTTAAACAATAACAAAGAAATGATTTTGGAGTAGTCATAACACCTCCTTTTTATTTAATATGGGAAAAAAAGGAGAGTAATTGCAATGTGGGGGTTTTTTCCTGCAGACATAAAAAATTTTCCATCCGGACTGACTGAAACATGATGCACTATTCCTGATTCTCGTCCTTGAGTATGCTGAATTATTTCTGGTCTTTCGTGAAATTTTAAATAGCTAGCTGCAAGTTTACCTTTTTCTGCTTCGCTCATTTGAGGCGGGCAGCAGGAGTAAAATAGTGGCAGCGTAGTGCATAAAAATAGTAAGGTTTGTATCAACTTCATGGTCACTTCCCCTTGGTAACCTCTACCTTAAGATACTGGTTGCTGATCAATTATACTATTTCATTGTGTGTAATTGCTATAGTTGCATGTTATTGTTTTTTTTGTCCAAGTCAACTAGAAGTGAATACAAGGGAACCGCGTGATTGATAAGAGGAAGAAGGAGAACGAAAAGGTCGAGATTTTCTGCTTTTTTTGCGAAATATTTCTTTGGGCTTTTTATTAAAATCAAATGACGGTTGATTTTGTAGGCGTTGAGGTGCTCTTCTTGGAGATTCATGAGAATGTAAGTGTATTTTAAGGATCCTATTACTTGATGCTTCATAATGACAGTAAGGGAACGCAGTATTCAACGTATATTGTTTTTTTGCTGTAACTTGTTTTGAGAACTATGTATTGGCAGTGAACTGATAACGATGAAAAATAATGCCACTTGAGTAATTATTGACTTCATAAAGGTTTTCGTGATTTTTCAATGTTATTAAGAATAAATTATTCATTGTTAGTATTGAAAAAAATTGAGAAAAATAACAATGAAAACTTGCTCATTGTTTTTTATCGAACGGAACATCTGTTACAAGATGGCCTATCGTTTTTTACCATACTCCGTGGCTGCGCAGACAAAGTAGTTTTTATTTCTTTTTCTATTGTATCAACAATTGCTGCTCTAATACCAGGAAGTACTTCAAAAGTAGAAGCACTTGGCTGAGAAACATCTAACATGTGTGCAATCGTGTTGCCAACTTGGGGCGCCCAAACTTTAGTGTTTATTTTTTTATTGTGGTATTTCCTTTTTTGGTACACAACAAGCGGAATGTGCGTGTCATAATTGTACGGACTCCAGTGAGTGGTTCCGCCATGGTATGAGGTAATAAAATTATATGGTTCTGGCTGTACAATGAGTTGACCACTGCGCAGTTGATGATATTGATGTTGAAAAAATGATTCTATGCTACCCGGTTGGAGACATAATTGTTGTAATTCTTGTGCAGACCATGCATGGGAAATGCCTGGTTGATTGATAAGATAGTTCTTTAAATTATTAAAAATCATTTTTTTTGTATCTAAGTCAATGAGGTCCCATTGTGAGAGATCAAAATAAAAATCTGGTGCGAGGAATTTGATCAGTAAATTTTGAATTCCATATTTAATTTTAAGCAATTGATTCATAGGATTTATGAGTGTTTCGTCAATAATCCGGCGTGCGCTTTTTATTCCTTTTTTGTGCAGATACTCAGGAGTTGGGCTTACACCGTGGTCAGCGGTTAAAAAAAACACTGTTTGTTCAGAATCAATGTGGTGTTTTATTTCTCTAAAAAATGATTTTAGTTGTGTATCAAGATGATAGAGTATATCGATTACTTTGACATCGTGTGGTCCAACGCGGTGTCCGAGCATATCTAGACTACTTAATGAAATCCAAAGTAACATTTTTCCGTTCTCTTTATCATACTGTGTTTTAATGCATTCCAGTGCTACATCAAGAACAGTTTTATTGCCGTGTGGAGTTCTACTAAATTGGCGGTATATTGTTGTATCACTTTTTTCTTGCGGCGTACTAAAGAGTGTGGGCAATTTTTGAGAACGTTTGATCCTATAAAAAAGGTGGGGACGATATGAGTAAGCCGGTTTCCACGTGATCATTTCATTAAATGGAATTGTGCTTTGTTCTGTATTTGTATCTTGGTTGAAAAAAAAATTTTTACGTAATTTTTGTGGTTGCCGCATATAATTATTGTTAAATGAAACAACCCACTCAGGAAGTTCATTAAAATAAGCTTTGCTTGAAGTAAAAGTTCCTGTGTCCTTGTCCAACCAAATGGCTTTTCCTAATTTGCCTGCGCAGCAAATAGCGGCACGGCTTTTTAAAGAAACGGCAAAGACCTTATTTTTTGATGAATCAAGTACAACCTGATCGGAAATAGTGTCAACTAAAATTTGTTTTGCCGAACGTCCGTATTGATATAATGTTCCTTCAGGAGTAAAAACGGCCGCGTTTTCAGGTGAATCTTGATCGCATATTACGAGTTCGCCCATTGGATTTAACCATTCATTACGAATAATTCCGTGAGCTTGTGCGTTTGTTCCGGTGCTAAATGCGGTATGACCCGTTGAAGTTGAGGGAACACCATGCGGTTGATGTGCATTAGTATAATTGATGCCATTGCGCAATAGATGTTTAAGTCCACCGGAAAAATGTTTTTGTAATCTTTGGATAAAGTGATAAGCGAATTGATCAACAACAATAACAACTGCAAGTTTGGTATTTTGTTGTGCATTGAGTTGATAAGAAAAAGTAGATACAAAAGTAAAAAGGAAAAAAATAATTTTTGTATCTACTCTGTGTTTAATCATGGTTCCCCAACTCCCCTACATATATATGTTGGTGTCTGACTAATTTCAAAGTACCGTATTCATTCTTTTAATTGCAAGATTTTTCAATAGGGTTTTTTTGTGACATAAAAATTTTGCTAGCACTCTTGCACAAGAGCAGTTAAGATAAAAAATAAAAAGTCATGAAATACGGATGGTGGTAGAGTGTTTGGGCAAAAAAATGGTGGAATTATATTAAGGACTTATTTTCCAGGTAAGCAAAAAATAGCCCTTTTAGACAGAAAAAAAGGAAAGTTTGACGCAGTACCTCCTGACGAAAATATGAGCCCGGGAATGATTATTGTATATAATCTCCCGTTGTCATATTCGGGTTGCCCGTTTTTATCAGATGTAGAAATTATTGAAGCACCAATGGCGCTTGCTAAAAATGATATTCTTTTTTTACATCATTTGTTAGAACTTTGTTACTACTTAATTCCTTATGGCATTTGCGATACGTTTATTTTTGATTTGGTGTATCGTGCATATGAATCGCTTGAAAGAAAGAAAGCACACAACATGCGCTATAAATTTTTGGTGCTTTTTAAGCTTTTAGCAGAAGTTGGAATGTACCCAGAAGATAAAACCTATCATACGCCATATTATTATAAGCTTGCTAAAGGTCCTATTGAAAATGGTGATCTTGATATAATCAATGATGATGTTGAACATGCGCTTAATAAATGGGTATATACTTGTTTAAGTAGTCATCCGTGTTTTGGTAATTTAAAAACTGTTCATTTCTTAACTGCCGGTAGAGGGTTATGAAAAAAGGTACTTATCTTTTATGTTCTTTTATTGTTTTGTGTTCGGTTAATCTTGTGGGGTCTTTAACAGATCTTATTGTTGATACTAAAAAAGGTAATAATACCAAAATTCTTTTGACCGATGTTGAGAGTAAAGAGGCCAGTCTTGCATTTTTACAACAAGAACACACTGATCTTGAAGCCAACAGAGAAAAATTATCTAAGGTTGTTAATAAAGAGATTAATAATATAAGAAGCCAGATTGATCTGGTTCAGGATAAGCTGTCTAAAAAAGAGAGTGAGTTTCTGAGTAAGAAACTTGGTTTACTTAATCAATTGTATCATGATCTTAAAACATTGCAGTCGCTACGTGAACGTCAAGTTGAACTCATTAGTAAACAAATAAAATTACTTGAACTTTATTTACAAGATCATAATTTTACTGATTTTAAAAATAGTTGGTCAAAAGTGGGTGGTGCTTTTTTTGATGATTTAAGGCGTTTACACACTGCCATTATTGATAAAAAGAAAGTGGCTGATTCCCTTACTGAAAAAGAAAAAATAGCTATGACCGACTTAGATCATCGTCGACGAGCTGCTGCTGCCACGGTAGAAGCATATAAAAAAATAAAAAGCCAGCGTGAAGTGAGATCTCAGAATTCATCATTAACCCCAGAACAACAACGTGAACTGTGGGATATAGAAGAAAAATTATTTGAAAATAAAAAACGTCTTGATATGTTGCGCATCAAAGAAAGTGAATATTCAATTGAATTATATAAAAATCAACAGTTTATCAATGATAGAGAATTGAAAATTTTGGCTGTAGTTTTACGCGATCAAAAGACCAAAGTTTGTATTGGAGCAAATGAAGTTTCACAAGCTAAAGAGCGCTTAGAAGAAAAACGAAAAGAATCGTATGCGATTAAAAGGAAGTATGATCAAGAGATAGACAAATTAGATGAAGAACAAAAATTAAAAGAAAAAGAGCTTTCATCGTTTGCTGAACAAGCGGAAGTAGTTGTTGGGCCTTCACTTGATCAATGGTCGTATGAGCCGATACAAAATGTTGAAGGGTATGAGCAGCTCGTTCAAGTAGGTTTTTTTAATACGGCAGTTCGTTTATTAAAAAATCAAAAACAGGAGCTTAAGGCGCATCTTGTAGATGAAGATGAAAAAATAGGCTACGACGAAATTGTTGTTGAAGTACAAGAAACATTCCATAAGATTTGTGCGCGTAAGTTTGTAACTGACGAAGAACTTGTCCAAGAAGCAAAAACGTATAGCCGGTATGCCGCCAACATCAAAGCTTCTTTAAGTTCTTACGCAAGTCGGCTTAAAGAGTTAGATAGTTTAATGAGCTCACGTAAAGTTGCGTTAGCGCATATTGAAGAATTACGTAATGATATCGAAGAGCAAAAGGATACGCTCTTTAAAATAAAAAAAAAGCAATACGATCATACCTTAACATTGTTGAAAAAGGCAGAAGACAACATAAAAAAAGAAATTGACGTTCTAGGGCGTATTCGTAGCGTTTATAATGACGCAATGGGCAGACTTGATAATATTTCTAAGTTGGTGGAGTTTATTTTAGCTGATCTGGGCGCAACAACCATGTGGTATCGGCCTGAACATGCGGTGTCGTGGGAGGGTATTAAAAATATTGGTTCAGATCTGAAACGATTTTTCTACGATATACGCTCTTACATTACAACCTTTAGTGTCGCAAGTCTTTTAATCGGAATGCGTGATTTTGTGAGTACGCCATTAACGATTATTGCGTTATTGCTTCTTTTGGGATTATTGTTTCTTATTTTTCTTTATTTGCCAGGAGTGGAACAGTCATTATTACAAGCAGGTGAATACCATACAAATTTACGTATACCTATTTTGTTTTGTGCTGTGATTATTGGATTCATCAGGCGCAATTTTATAATGATAACTTTGGGATTTTTGATTGCCTTTTGTGCGTACTTTGCCTTGGTATCAGGTTCCTATGGCTATGCGTTACTTTATTTACTTGCAATACCATTTTTTATTTATCTTGCACACAAGTGTATATACTATTTTCTTAAGTTTAATGAAAGTCATGATTACCCGTTCTTAGGCAAAGAGTTTCAGCGACGGTTTGCGGTAGTTTTTCCCTTTTTAATTTATGCAACGATTGCTATTTTATTTTTACGCCAGGCATTTTTACTGGGTAATTATCAATCTGATCTGCCGACCATTTTACTGGCGATCAACTTTATTATTTTACAAATTTCATTGATCTCGCTTGTTACTAAAGATCAAATTTTAAGTTTGATTCCAGAAGGAACCGAGTTTTGGAATGATATACGATCGTTAGTTGATCGTTATTATTATTTAATTTTCTTATTTGTTATTACGGTTATTGTTTTGAGCAACCCATATGTTGGCTTTGGACAACTTGTCCTGTATGTACTCAGGCGTTTCTTTTATAGCATCGGCTTGATCTTGCTTCTTGTCTGGCTTCATCAAATAGTAAGTAAAATTGCTTCAAATTTATTTTTTTCAAAAGGCTATGATGTGGTCAAAGAACGGTTTGCTCATTCGAAAACCTGGTATGGTGTTTCGGTTATTACGCTTTTTGCAATATTCACTTTTTTATGAGCTATTTTAGTTTCTAAAATATGGGGATGGCCGGAATGGTTATCCGATATTGATGGATGGTCTGATATTTCAGTATTGCTCAAAGAACCGTTACGTGCAGAACAGCGAGTTGGGGTGTATGAAGGAGTTTCAATCTGGAATCTCATTACTATTGTACTCTATATACTAGGGGGAATTGTCGCCGCCTACGCTTTTGGTAAGTTTGTACTTGGTAAAATATTTGACATTTTTCACGTGAATGCTGGAATACAAAATACCATCACAAGTATAGCGCACTACATTATCTTTCTTACTGCAACAATACTGGGCTTTAATGCAGCAAACCTTGGAGGGCTTGTACTCGCTTTATTAGGTGTCCTCGCACTGAGTATTGGTTTTGTTATTAAAGATCCAATTTTAGATTTCGTTGCATATTTTATTATTTTAGTGCAGCGTCCGATAAAAGTTGGAGACTACGTTAAAATTGACGACAAAGTATCAGGGGTTGTACGTAAAATTAATCCACGATCAGTAGTGTTGCGACAAAAAAATAGTACTTCTATTGTAGTTCCTAATTCAATGATTATTAGCAAACCAATCATTAACTGGAATTACAGCAGAGGTTTTATTGCATTTAACGACATCAGTGTGCGGGTGGCGCATGGTTCTGACCCGCTTAAAGCACGTGAACTTATGTACAAACTGCTTGCTGAAAATCCATCCGTGCTTAAAAACCCTCGTCCTATTGTTCGGCTCGACGACATTGGCCCTGAAGGATATCGTTTTACCGTGCGGGGCTATTTAAGTTCACGCAACACTCTTGACCAGTGGGACATTGCTGCCGATGTGAGAATCGCAATCCTTAAAGAATTTGCGCAAAACAACATCAAACTTGCAGTGCCAGTTCGCATGATCAGGGGTGCAAAAGATAACTTGTCACCAATCATTGAAGATATGGGGCAACTACCTGACGATCAGCCTGCTGAACCAAAAACAAAGTAGCGTAAATTAAATGTTCCGTCCGGCAAGAACCTACTTTGTCAGGCTCAGCACAGGCTTCGACAAGCCCTTCGATACGCTAGCTACTCAGGATGTACTCACGATTACGCCGGACATGAGGCTATGGCGGGCACGGCAGGACGAAATAAGCTGAGCATTTTTATTTTTTTAATGTAAAAAGCCGTCCTTCGGTACAATTTACTTCGTAAATCACTCAGGATGCGATAAATTAATTATTAATTAAATAACGTATAATTCAAATCTTTTACTGGTTTAAAAAATGTATCTTCTGTTAAAAATATAGGTTATAGGGCTGTAAGATAAACTTCTTATTTAAAAACATAACCTCTACACACATTCTGAGTGATTTACGAAGTAAATTGTATCGAAGGACGACCTTTAAATCACAAAAATAAACTCAATACATGTCATAATCCTGTGCGAAGAATGAGAGCGTATCGAAGGATATACCTTAATTATTTTTTCTATTTTGAGCTTGACCTTGTTGCGGTTGTGCTGGTTTTTGTGGTCCGTTTTTCTTTTTGCCGCCAAGAAGCATTCTGAGTGCTTTGTATCCGTCAACAAGGATAAGACCGTAAAGAATCATTATGAGTGATCCGATGATCATAATATAATCGATGCCACGTTCAATTAAGCCGGTACTGTAAAGAAAAAGTAAAATACCACCAACTAAAAGTAGAATTCCTTTGTGAATTTTTGATAATTCAATATTGAACATTTTTTACGCTCCTTTTTTTATAATGAGATATCTCAGTTTTCATCCTACAAAGGTCTATATGTAATGGCAACAGTTTGTTTTAAAAAAAATTAAATGGTTGAGAAAAATTATTTTATGAGTATATGATAAAGTGAATTTGTTCAAATCATTTTTTTTAAAAATAATAAGCAAGGCCAAATAAAAATCTGAAATTGCCAACCGGTGGGTGCGTGTTGATGACATTTCCTTTGTTGTCAATGTCGCCATAAACTGTGCGAGTGTATTCTACTTCACCTTCAACAACAAAAGCTTTGTATGTCCAACGGACGCGTGGTGAAATACGGAATGCGTGGTCAACGTCAAGGAAAAAGGCATAGACGGTTGGTTCAATTTCATTGTTTTGGTCTATGGTGGATTGAATGATAGTTTCATTAGCGCCTAGATTTTTTAAGTAGGCGATAAAAATTGCCGGTTCAACCCTTGTACGTAAAATAAGTTCTGTCCACATTGATACGCTACGTAAATTAGTGTAGGTTCGTTTGTCAGTGCAGGAGCTAATTGAATGCACGGCATAGCCACCAAGCACGCCGAGGTTTTCTCCATTTTGGGCAAAGCACACCTTGTTGTGCCAGTCAAAACGTTCAAAGTGCAGTGCAACGTGCGCAATGGCTGCAAGACTGCCAATAGCCGTATCCGTTTTAATATCTTTGTTGGTGACCAAGCGTGGGACAAGCCGTTTATAATCAATGCCTACACCAATTGTATGGTTTCTCAAAAATACCGTGGCGTGCGCTGCAAAGTCAGGGGTTAATGAATTACGTGCATATTGATTTGTTGCTCCTCGGGGGCCTACACTTGCAGTAAACGTTTGTGAAAGTACGGCCGCAACGAGCTCACAATAGTCATGATGATACGTAAAACGTATTTGCGCTATTCTGCTTCCGGGAGTAAATGGCCTAACAGAATTAACAGTGTCGGGCCCAATAATTGGAAACGTC
>JABSSP010000029.1 GCA_013213985.1 Candidatus Babelota bacterium
CTGCGAATTTCTTTAATCAGTCCGCCACCAATTTCTTTTTCGACATCAGACAACCTTAGGTTTTCAAAAAAGGTACATAAGTTTTCAATCGACATGTCACATAAGTCAAAAATATTTTCATCACCAACGGTCACGGCAAGTGCATCTTTGTTTAACCGTTTTCCGTAACACAAAGCACAGGTGACTTTTTTTGCGTATTTATTTCCAAAAAAATCAGGATATTTTTCTTTCCACGATTCGCGGCTTTCTTTTTCCCACGGCCATTCGTGAATAATGCCAAGACCGTGGCATTTTTTACATGCACCAAGTGGCGAGTTAAAAGAAAACGAACGCGGTTCCAACGGTAAAACTGAACGTGCACAATGCAAACATACACTGCTTGAACTATAATTGTGTTCTTTATCGCCGACGATAACTTTGCACATGCCACCCGCAAGTTTGAATGACGTTTCAATTGCTTCATACAAACGCGCTTGTTCTTCTTGTGTAGCATCAAGTGCATCAATCAATAAATCGATTGTGTGTTTATAACTTTTTTTTAATTTTAATGCACGAACATCATCTTGTGATTTAAAACGATACGGTTGGCCATCAATAATAAAGCGATAAAAACCCTGATTAAAAAGCTGTAAAAGTTCTTTGGTAAATTCACCTTTACGTTCAACAACGAGCGGTGCCGCAATGGTGATAAACTGATTTGCAAAATTAGAAAGAATCATCGCCGTAACATTTTCAGGCGATTCAGCTTTAACCGGAATAAAACAATCAGGACAGTGAACTCTACCTACTCGTGCAAAAAGTACACGTAAATAATCATAAATTTTAGTAATTGTTCCAACAGTAGAACGTGGATTAGAACCAACCGTTTTTTGTTCAATTGCAATTGCAGGGCACAACCCTTCAATGCGGTCAAAGGCAGGTTTTTTAGCGACACCTAAAAATTGGCGTGCGTAAGAAGAAAGCGACTCCATATAACGACGCTTGCCCTCAGTAAAAAGAATATCAAGCGCAAGCGAACTTTTACCCGAACCTGAAGGTCCGGTAATAACCGTTAATTTCCCTTTTGGGATATCAACGTCGATATTTTTCAGGTTATGTTCTTTTGCACCAAAAACCCTTATCAAATCAGATTTTTTGGCATTTTTTTACTTTTATTCATTTCTTTGAGATGATTTTAGAGAGTTAGAAAAAACATTATTTTTCATATAGATTATTATACCATATAATGAGTAGATTAAAAAGTTTGATTCTTGCAATTAAAACCCCTATAATAGTCTCTGTAGTTTGAAACGTTATGGTGGATGTAGCTCAGTTGGTAGAGCACCAGATTGTGGCTCTGGTGGCCGTGGGTTCGATTCCCACCATTCACCCCATAAATAAAAGATTTTTATGCCGTCCAATGCATAAAAAGAGAGAGTCGGGATGTGGCGCAATTGGTAGCGCACTCGCTTTGGGAGCGAGGGGTTGCCAGTTCGAGTCTGGCCATCCCGACCATTTTTTTTATCCGTTGAAATATTCTATATACATTTTTAACAAAATTAAATAAGGTACGAATTCACTATGAAAACACAATCTTTTTTACTGAGCCTGACCCTTTTAACTTACGCCTTTTCTTGCTTTTGCTCAGAAACACGACAACAAAACTGTCCTTCAGAAAAGCTAGAGTTGATTCTTATTACTTCAAAAGCTAATAAATCGAATAGAAGAATAATTGAACGCAAATCGAGAAAATCTAGACATGAGTTTGATCCTCTACAACTCAATAGCATATTTAAAATTGAACCTTACAATGACGGTTATAATGATAGTTCTCGTTACTCCTACGACCTACTCACCCCAATAAATAAAGGAAATTAAAATGAACAAGTACAAAACTTTTTTTGTACTTGCATGTTTACTGATAAGTTTAAACATTTTTGGTGCAGCTCAAAACAAAAACAATGCACAAAACGTATCGTTAGAAAACTACTCAACATTTTGTGCGATACCCATTAATTTATAATCCAGATTCCAATACTAACCGCCGTAGCAAATGTCACCCACACCACGTACGGCATTAACAACCATGAAACAACGCGAGATTTTGGCCACGTAAGAAAAACAAGTAAATACACATTCAATGTTAAAAATGCGGCATCAAGAACTGCTGTTGCACCGATCATATGTTTGTTAAAAAATAAATAACAAAAAATAATGTTTAATAAGGCATTAGTTATGAATAAACCAATGATCAGCCAAAAACGAAAACCGCGTTCAAAAGTATTCCACACAAAGAGCGCAGCAATTGTTGCCAAAACAAAAATGGATCCCCACATGAAAATGGATGTCCATTCAGATGGCGCAAAAAATGGTAATTTTACATTTGTACGATACCAATCAAGACCCTTGTATGTATAAAACCGTCCGATCATCCATGTGACAAAACTAATAGCTGGAATAACAACATAATTCCATTTAAATTTATTCTCCATGTTCCCCTTTCACTTTTTTTCATTGTATAAAAAGTTCTTCAGGAATCTCAATGGTCGCTATTAAAAAAATTTCTTAATATCTTTGAATGCATATTCACGATAATCGTTTCGATCAATATCCCGAGCTTCATTATGCCATTTTGTTTTTCCCCAATATAATTCAATGGGAACAATGGTTCGCATTGTAGTTTCACCACGCCAATTTGTGTATTGTATTTTTATAGAACGTTTTAATTGTATTGATTCGGGAATAATCTTTTTTTCTGTTTCGTTTATTTTTTGGTTCATAGTGACTTAAACCTTTTTTTGTTGACGCATGATTTGGCCATATTTTAATCTTTGAGTGACAATGTCATCTTCAACTTTATAATACGAGTTTTATAATGTCATTTTATATCATTAAAACGTCCGGTGAAAAAGAAAAATTTAACTTAAAAAAATTACGCCGCTCTTTAAAAGAATCTGGTGCGCCACAAAAATTAATTGAAAACATTGTTAAAGAAATAAAAAAAGTAAAACCAAAAAGCACTAAGGCTCTTCATGCGCACGTTGCACGCATGCTCAAAAAAGAACGCGCACCCTTTGCAGCACGATACAATTTAAAACGTGCAATTATGGATCTTGGTCCGGCTGGTTATTTATTTGAACAATTCATTGCGCAACTTTTCAAACGCCAAGGCTACCGAGTACAAACAAACGAATATGTACAAGGAAAATGCGTTTCACATGAAGTAGATGTAGTTGCACAAAAAAATAAAGAACACTTCATTATTGAATGCAAATTCCACAGCAGACTTGGTTTAAAATCAGATGTAAAAATTCCGCTTTATGTAAAAGCTCGCTTTGACGATATTAACGCACAAAAAAAACGTGAACTGCGACATGCACAACAATTTTACGAAGCATATATTGTAACCAACACAAAATTTACTTCACAAGCAATACAGTATGCTCAGTGTGTGGGAATAAAACTTCTTGGTTGGGATTACCCAAGTGAAAAAAAAGCATTACCACATTTAGTTGATGAATTTGAATTGCACCCTATCACCGCACTGACGACACTCACAAAACAACAAAAACGTAATCTTATTCACGAGGGTATTATTTTATGTCAGCAAGCACCACAAGCAAAAAAACTTCTCGCAAAATTTGGGATGGGACCAAGAAGAATTGAAAAAGTAATGCAAGAATCACGAGCGATATGTGAAATCGGTGTTAAAAAAACAAAAACTTAATACCAGCCAACAATAAAAAGAACATTACCACAAGTCTAAAGTATTGCTGAGGAATAAGATGAACAACATAACGAGCACCATACGCAGAAACCAATGCAGTAGGAATTAATAACAACAGACTATATCGCAATGTTGGCCCCAACCGAACTCCCTTATACCAATAGGTCAAAAGTCGTGCAGTATCAATGGCAACATTAATTGCAGCACCAGTCGAAAGATACGTCTCTTTAGGTAAATCAAATGACGTTAAAACAGTTGTTCTGATGCCACCACCAACGCCAAAAATTCCCTTAAAAAAACCACTTATTACGCCACCAAGCATCATACGTTCGGGCGTTTTTTTAACTTTGAATGTAGGATACAAAATTATAAAAATAACGTAGACAATCAAAAAAATACCAAAATAAGGAAGCAACCAATCTGAGGAGATATGTTCAACTAAAACATACGCGCCCACAATACTCGTAATAACCCCGGGTATACCAAAATAAAGTAACACCTTATAATCAAGACCGCGCCAAAAAAATACCAGTTTAATAAAACTAATAACCCAGTGCAAAATTGCCGCAACTAAAGTTGCTTGTGGCACCGGGTAAAAAAGCAACAAGGTTGGCACCATGATGGTACCTGCACCAA
>JABSSP010000003.1 GCA_013213985.1 Candidatus Babelota bacterium
TTTTTGCTGGTATTGTTGCTAATTTTTTTGGTTATGCAGGTAAAACATATTATGCTGTTCAACAGGGTAGCTTGAGTGGCTTAATAGCCTTTGTTATTTTGGCTATTTTTATTGGTATCACTGCGAGCATTGTCTTTTTAGAAAAGGGCGAAAGAAAAATACCAGTGCAATATACGCGTCGTATTGTAGGCCAGCGTGTTTATGGCGGCCAGAGTACGTATATACCATTCAAGATTAATAATGCGAATGTGATGCCTGTTATTTTGGCAGGGGCTGTTATAAACATACCAATGTTTGTGGTTGCAGCTCTTTCTAAATATTCATTTTTTGCGTGGCTTGGAGAAAGTTTGCAATATGGGCATGCTCTTAACAATGTTCTGCAATTTATTCTGATTATTGCTTTTTCATTCTTTTATACAGCCATTATTTTTGATCCTCAAGAATTGGCACAAAATATTAAAAAGAGCGGCGGTTTTATTCCTGGTATTCGTCCGGGTAGAAAGACTGCAGAATTTTTCAACTATATTTTGACCCGTATTGGTTTGGTTGGGGCTATTTACTTAGCTGCGCTTGCCCTCTTGCCTTCCATTTTAATGTTCTTCATTGATATGCCATTTATGTTTAGTGGTACGGGGTTATTGATTGTTGTTGGGGTGGCTCTTGAAACAGCTTCCCAAATTGAATCATACCTGATTGAACACCGCTATGAAGGGTTTTTATCTTCAGGGAGAATGAAAGGTAGGGGGGCGCGTTGAGCAATAAATTAACGATATACGTATTTATTGGTCCTCCGGGCTCCGGAAAGGGCTCTCTTTCTGGGTTATGTGTAACTGACCTGGGTTGGAAACAACTTTCGACGGGAAACTTATGTCGAAAGCATATTTCAGAACAGACTGCGATAGGAAAGCAAATAGATTTTGCTATCAATTCTGGTATACTTGTTTCTGATAGTCTCATTTCTGCTATGGTAGAAAATTGGCTTGAAAATTCAAAAAATCAGGGACAAACAGTTATTTTTGATGGTTATCCACGAACAGTTCCTCAGGCACAATCCTTGGTAAAGTGGCTTGAAGATAGTTCATTAGATGTTGATTTGAAGGTGATTAAGCTGTCTGTTTCTGACGATGTGGTGATTGATCGCCTGTCTCGTCGGTATATATGTCAAAACAGTGATTGTCAGACAGTTTATTCGTTGTCAGAAGACGATGCTTCCAATGCTTTATGTACCAAATGTGCAGGGAACTTGGTACGGCGAAAGGACGATGAGCCTGATTCTATTAAGGATCGGTTAGTTGTTTTTCATCAGCATGCACGTGGTGTAGAAGACTTTTTAGTAAAATCGGGTTTTCCCGTTATCACAGTTAATGCAGAACAACCGCTGCAAGAAGTGTTTCATGAGTTTAAACAATTGATATGCGTAGATGATAAATGATTGTAATTAAGAACAAAACTGCTATTCGTAAAATGGAAATTGCAGGAGCCAAATTACTTGATCTTTTTACCCAAGTGGCGTCGTTTATACGTCCAGGTATCACTACGCTTGATATTGATTCTTTTATTGCGAATCAATTGAAGCAACGGGGTCTTACATCACGAGCAAAAGGTTACATGGGCTACAAGTATGTGAGTTGTATCTCAGTTAACGATGTTGTAGTACATGGTGTTCCTTCTGCGGCTGTGGTTTTGAAAGATAAAGATTTAGTCAAGGTTGACCTGTGTGCTTCTTATAAAGGGTATTGTGCTGATATGGCGCGATGCTTTTTTATTGGGGATGCTGATTCAAATGTGGTACGCTTTGTTGAAGTTGCTCAAAAAGCTCTTGATGCTGGTATTGCTCAAGCGCGTGCGGGAAATCGCTTATCAGATATCTCAGCTGCTGTGCAGACAGAAGTTGAAAAAAATGGTTTTGGTATTGTTCGAGAATTTGCAGGACATGGCATTGGGAAACAGATGCATGAAGATCCTGAAATTTTGAATTATGGAAAACCTGGACAAGAGCCTGTTCTACGTCCTGGTATGACATTTGCAATTGAACCGATGATCACTATGGGTAAGCATAATGTGTATATTGCGGGCGATGGATGGACGGTGAAAACAGAAGATAAAAGTTTGGCTGCCCATGTTGAAGATACAGTTTTGGTGACCAGTGGTGCGCCAAAAATTTTAACTAGATTGAGCGATAGAGGTTAGGCGAGATATGGTGAAGCGTAAGCGTGGGCAACAAAAAAAAGAGCCAGTAAGACGTAAAAGGCAGAAGAAGCAGCGAGAGCACAAAGCAAAAGAGGATGTGATAAAGGTAGACGGAATTGTCAAAAAAACATTGCCTAATGCTATGTTTCGCGTTGAAATAGAAGGCGGGCATATAGTGCTTGGGCACGTGTCAGGTAAAATGAGAATGTTTTACATCAAAATTTTACCGGGAGATCGTGTCGCCTTAGAGCTTTCTCCTTATGATTTGAAGCGTGGCAGAATTGTTTTGCGTTATAAAAATTAATAATCAATGTTACTAGTGGGTTGGTCATGAAAGTAAAAACATCGGTTAAAAAAATCTGTACGGACTGTCGTATTATTAAGCGAAAAGGCGTTGTTCGTGTTATTTGCAAAAAAAATGCAAGACACAAGCAGCGTCAGGGTTAACAGGCGGGAACTAAGGATATTATATGGCTAGAATAGAAGGTGTTAATCTTCCTGGAAAAAAGCGGGTTGAATACGGGTTAACGTATCTTTATGGAATAGGGCCAAAAAGCTCTAGAGATATTTTAAGTAAAGTTGGGGTTTCTCTTGATAAGCGAGTGAAGGATCTGACAGATCAAGAAGTTGCGAACCTTCAAAAAGAAATCACTGCACATTATAGAATTGAAGGTGAATTACGCAAGGACGTGCTCCTTAACATCAAGCGTTTGCAAGAAATCGGCAGCTATCGAGGAATTAGACATAAAAAGGGATTGCCGGTTCGAGGACAGAAAACAAAAACAAATGCACGAACACGTAAAGGACCTCGTAAAAAGGGTGGAGCTGTTTCTCTTAAGCGTAAAGTAACCAAAAAGTAGAATTATAAATAGGGCATAAAGGTCAGAATGGCATATAAAAAAAAAGCTAAGAAACATAAAAAACGCGTTGATAGTGCGATTGTGCACATAAAATCTTCTTTTAATAATACGCTTGTGTCTGTTACGACACTTGAGGGAGATGTTCTTCTACGTGGCAGCTCAGGAAAAATGGGGTTCAAAGGTTCTCGTAAAGGAACACCATTTGCAGCAGGGCAAATTGGCTCAACGCTCGCAAAAGACATGCAGACGATGGGTATTAAAACTATAGAAGTGAACATGAAGGGACCCGGTTCTGGACGCGATTCAGTTGTTCGAGCGTTGCAAGGGTCTGGACTTAATGTTTCAGTTTTGCGTGACGTGACTCCTTTACCGCATAACGGTTGTCGCCCACCTAAAAAGCGCAGAGTGTAATTTAAAAAGCAAATGAATACGTTAATTGAATTGGTAGGTCAATAAATTATTAAGGCAAGCATGGAAAAAAGCTCTTCTAGAGGTGCAGAGAAGACAACAAAAACAACACAGCAAAAGCGCACTCGCAAATTATCTGAGTATGGGAAGCAGCTCGCGGAAAAACAAAAAGTTAAACAAATGTATGGTGTTCGTGAGAAACAATTTAAACGTTTTTTTAAACTAGCTACGCAAAAACGTGAAGGGGTTCCCGGGGAAAAACTACTGAGCCTACTTGAGCGTCGTCTTGATAATACGGTGTTTCGTTTAAAGTTATCTGAAACACGTCCTCAGGCACGTCAAGTAGTCGTACATGGTCATATTTACGTAAATGGTAAAAAAGTTCATTTCTCCGTCTTATTTTGTACACGTAGATGATGTTATTTCTATTGCACCTCGTGCTCTAGAAATAAAGGCATTTGTAGACCAGGTTATTGATAAGCGTCTTAACATTGGTATTAAGGTTCCTGAATGGCTTGAACTTGATAAGAGTGCGCGTAAGGGAAAAGTATTGCGTAACCCTGTTCGTTCAGACATCGGGACTCCGATTGAAGAACATCTTATCGTTGAACTATACTCCAAATAATAGTCTTGTTTGGATTTTAATTATTGTATGAATAATATGTTAACTCAGCTATTTAGGAGGTTGAATGGACAAAAAAGAGTATAAGCCATTAACGATTCCAAAGTTAACGTGGAATAAAAAAACTTTGACCGATACGTTTGGTGAGCTTGTTGCACAACCTTTGGAACCTGGTTTTGGTATGACCCTGGGGGGCACACTTAGACGAATTCTTCTTGGAGGAATTGAAGGTGCTGCAGTAACATCGGTCATCATCAAGGGAATTAATAATGAATTCACTGCTTTGCCGGGCGTTTCTGAAGATGCAATGCAAGTGTTGTTGAATATCAAAGGCATTGTTATTAAAAACACAACGGGAAAACCTGGCCGTATGCGTTTGACTGTTGATGGTGAAGCAACGGCAAAAGCTGCTGACATTGTTGCTGATGGGCATTTTGAAATAGTAAACCCTGATCATGTTATTGCGCGTGTTTCGGCTGGTGGAAAACTGGATATTGAATTTTTTGTTGAAATAGGAAGAGGTTATCAACGAACTCAGTGGCCAGTTGGACAAGCACTGCAAGAAGATAATCGCGTTTATTTAGATGCAATGTTTTCTCCTGTAAGAAAAGTTATGTTTGATGTTGAAAAAACTCGTGTAGGGAAAGATATTGGATATGACAAGCTCATACTTCGTATTACTACAAATGGTGCTGAAAATCCGATCGATGTAGTGCATTATGCTGTTTCTATTTTGCGAACTCAGTTAGAACATTTCATTACGGGTACCGAAATACCGTTTAATGAAATCTCTGACGTTCCAAGTTATACAGAAGATGATGATGCGGGTGATGCTGCTGCAGGTGATGGATTAAAAGGAATTTCTCCAGAAGTTCTTATGAAACCGATAGAAGAATTGGAACTTTCAGTTCGTGCGCATAACTGCTTGATTAACGCGGGCATTAAACGTTTTATAGACTTGGTGAATGTAGTAGAAGATGAAGGACTCAAAATTAAAAACTTTGGTAGTAAATCTTTAAATGAAGTTAAAGATGGTCTAAAGGCATTTGGACTTTCTCTTGGGATGAATATCAAGGAGAGCGATTTAAAAAAAGCTCTTCAAGATAAAGCATAGTAGATATATTCTTTAATATCAGGATCGTATGTCATGAGACATCAAAATGGTAGAAAAAAACTGAATCTTAAAGCGCCTCACAAGCGTTCTATGATTCGTAATCAGGCAATTCATTTGATTACCTATGGTCATCTTGTATCAACAAGGGCGACCATTAAAGAATTACAACGTTTTGTTGAAAAGCTTGTAACGATTGCTCGTGTTGGTAATGAATTTAATGCTCGTCGTAGAGTTAAGGCATTGATGCCGTATAAAGATGCTGCGTGTATTAAATTATTCAAAGAAATTGCGCCTAAATATGTTGATCGTCCGGGTGGATACACTCGTGTTATTCCTATGGGAAAACGCATGAGTGATACGGCAACTATTGCTCGTTTGGAATGGGTATAAATAAGTATGTCAGATGAAACGCTGCTACGCCAAATAGAAGACGTTCTTGACGAAATTCGTCCTAACATCCAAATGGATGGTGGTGATGTTAAGTTTATCCGCTTCGATGATGGCGTGGTGTATGTAAAATTAGAAGGTGCGTGTGTTGGTTGTCCTGCAGCAACACAAACACTTAAATTTGGAATTGAAGAATCATTGAAAGATCAAGTTTCTGAAGTTCGCGAGGTTATTGCAGTAGACCATGAGTAGTTGATTTACTGTAATTAAAAAAAGACGCTTTCATTTTTTGAAAGCGTCTTTTTTTTTGTTTAGTTTTTTAAATTTAGATTAATTATTGATTATTGTTGTCTGATCCGTTTAATTCTATAGAAATACTTCCGTGAATATCTTCAATATCATAAGTTTTTTTTATTTCGTTCGTGAGTTGTTCGACTAGTTCCTGTTTATCAGTATCATCAGCTGTTTGTAAGATATCACGATAGGTGTTTACTATTTCATTCCACGTTTTTTCGTTTTCATGACGTTCCGCTTCAAAACACACTTTTACTTTTTCTATTTCTTCTGATGGAATATCCATTTTTGTGGTATTAGCTTGTAGTGCTAAACTTGCTAATAAAGAAAGTGCAAAGATTGTAACATGTTTTTTCATGTTGTATTCCTTATTGTTAGGTAATTAAAATGTATAACTTCTTTAAAAGAATTGCATGGTAAAACAATTTAATCAAAAGGGTAATCAATAGTGCGTGTAATTCTATTTATTATAAATGAGAAGACCCTCTTATCAGAGGGTCTTTTAGATTGATTCCAAATTTCTATTTAGTGCACGGCTCTGGCTAACCGATAATATCCATCATATAACCATCGCGTTTCGTAGCCAACTTTTGGTATTGGACCACCATAACGATGAGCATCGTGCACACCAATACGTACGTATCGACCAACATCATTGTTGTTGTTCAATAGAGTAATTATGTCTCTAATAAGAGCAGTTCCTGTGTTTTGAGTATATGCTGTCAAAATATCTTTAATGAGATGTTCATTGGTTATTAAGATACGTATTTCTATTGTTTCAATGTTCTGTGGATCAAGGTTTATTGGTAGAGGATAGAGTTTACGAGTATCATCAACAATTTCATCTTGATTATTTATGATGAGCCATGGCAATTTCTGAGTCCACCTTTCAATATTAAGATTGATATCGACAACTTTTTCTATGTTTAATAGTGTAACAGTTGTTTTTTTAAATACAGTCCTAGATGTTATATCCTCATTGGCTTTTTTTTGCAATATTGGAATACGTGTTGGGTACTCCCCGTGTTTTATAGAAGTTAATGTTGTGAATTGGCATTCCCCTGTCGTTGTAGTTAATAGCTTTTATAGTGAAACGTAACTCGAGTGGCGCTTTTAATTGGTTTGCCATTTCTGCAGTGCCACAACCACCGTTAAAGATATCGTTACACGTTGTAACATTTGCAAATAAAGAAAGTAGTAGTCCGACTCTTAAATATTTTTTTATTGTCATAATTATTCCTTAGAATTAAAGAATTGTAAAATATAACCTCACTTAAAATGAGACATATTGCTAAAAGGCTGTCAAAAGGGTCGTCTTTTTAACCTTGTTCTAAAATATTGACTGTACTTCCATTTGGACCTTTTTGTACAACAAAGTGAACAGGAAACTGATCTTTCATTGTAGTTAAGTGTGATACAATAATAATTTTTGAAAAATCATCTTGAATTTTATGCAGCGCATCCATGATATTACTAAGACCTTCTTCATCTTGTGAACCGAAACCTTCGTCAATGATAAGTGTTTGCAAAGACGTTCCTGCTCTGCGTGCAAGAAGTTTTGAAATTGCTACACGTAGTGCAAAATCGATTCTAAAAGCTTCACCGCCAGAAAATAATTCGTATGCTCTAATACCACTGGTATCAGATATTTTAATGTCTAACGTTTCTTTTATTCCACCTTTTTTTAAATCACGTAACGATTCTAAAATGATTTGTGATTGATTGTTGGTGAGTTTGGAAAGGAGTTCGT
>JABSSP010000030.1 GCA_013213985.1 Candidatus Babelota bacterium
AAATTTTTAAATCCAGAGTACCCAATAAAGTTGATTTATACGTGTGTGGTGTTACACCGTACGATTATTCTCACCTTGGTCACGGACGGTGTTATGTTTCTTTTGATTTGCTATATCGCGTGCTTACTTTTTTAGGCTACGACGTCACCTATTGTCGTAACTACACTGACATTGATGACAAAATAATTAAAAAAGCAGAACAAGAATTTGGTGACAAACAACGTTACGCTGACATTACCAAAAAATATATTGCACATTATCAAGACGATATGAAAGCACTCAATTGCGTTGTGCCGGACCACGAACCACGCGTGACTGAAAACATCGACGACATTATTACATTTATTTCTGGTTTAATTGAAAAAGGCAAAGCATATGAGGCTGACGGCGATGTTTATTTTTCAATTAAATCATTCCCTGAATACGGAAAATTTTCAAAACATGACGTAAAAGATTTGCGTGTAGGTCAACGAGTAGAACCAAATTCAAAAAAAAGGGATCCGCTCGACTTTGCGTTGTGGAAAAGCGAATTCGAAGGCCAATTTTGGCAAAGTCCGTGGGGCTGGGGGCGCCCAGGTTGGCACATTGAATGCTCTGTACTTGCATCAAAATATTTAGGCACACAAATTGATATTCATGCAGGCGGCATGGACCTCATTTTTCCGCATCATGAAAACGAAATTGCCCAATCAGAGGCACTGCACGGCAAACCATTTGCAAACTACTGGATGCACAACGGTTTTGTTCAAATCAACAAAGAAAAAATGTCTAAATCATTAGGCAACTTTTTTACACTGCAAGAAATATTTAAAAAGTATGACCCTATGGTCGTGCGCTTTTATTTTTTAAATCATCAATACCGTGCGCCGCTTGATTTTTCTTTTGATGATCTTGACGCATTTCAAAAAAGTTACCAAAAATTGTGCCGTGTATTTGAAAAAGAATGTTCACAATTAACTAATGAAGAAATAAAAAAATCACCAACGGTTCAAAAAATGCTTGCGTTTCTGCAAGATGATTTAAATACTCCCGGCATGATGGGCGTTGTGTTTGAAAGTTTACGCGAGTTAGAAAAAAATGAATCTGAACGCTGTGCAGTCAAAGCCTTTATTCAAAAGGTTCTCGGGCTCAATTTGCAATCATTGCCTGAAAAAGAAATTGAAGTAACCGAGCAAATGAAACGCTTAATTGCCGAGCGTGAAACAGCACGTGCTGAAAAAAATTGGACACGGGCTGACGAGATTCGTGACAAGCTTGTTGAGTTGGGTTACAAAATTCAAGATAAAAAATTATAAAAAAAGGGATCTCAAAAATATGAGATCCCTTTTTTTATAATTTTGTAAAGATTTTTACAAAATTATTTCACCCTAAATACTCAGTAATTTTTGCAACCAAATCTTCTTTTGGCATGTAGCCAGTTTCCCGGCCAACAACGTCGCCATCTTTAATGAAAATCATCGTTGGAATTGAACTCACACCTAAATCAATAGACGCTTCGCGTGCATTATCAACGTTGAGTTTGGCAAAAGTATACTTGTCACCTTGTTCATTTGAAATTTCTTCAAAGATTGGTTCCAGTTGCTTGCATGGTCCACACCAGTCTGCATAGACTTTTAAAATAGTTGGTTTTTTAGAATCTTTTATTTCTGTTTTAAAGTTGTCATTAGTGATTTCTAATGCCATTGATGTTCCTTATTTTTTTATATTATTACGGTAAAAACTAGTGTAACTCATTTCAACAAATTGTAGTATTACGAAATTATTTTATTGTTTCTGGTGCATTAACACTGTGCGACACTTCTTTGGTTGATTTAGTTTGTTCTTTTGTTGGTTCTTGTGCATTGTTCTTCTTTTTTGAATTATTCTTTTTTGTTTTTTGTTCGTGGTAGCCAGAAATAATTACACGGTCAATGCCTGCGAATGATGATTCTACATGAATAGGGCCGCCAGGGTCTTTTTCATCAGCTCTCACTTTTCTAGAAGCTTCCACAAGGTAATTTTTTGTAGTGCCAGGTTCCCCCTTGGAGGTGACTGAAATTTCTATATACTCCATTTTAGGCGATTTCTTTTTTCTCTGGTATGCCCAGCGTTGCTTTCTGTTCAGTACTTCTATCATGTTAATTTCGTCAAGGTCAAGAAATAACTTGAGGCCTTTTTGAGGATTATCGTTTATTTTTATAAGTTGTGGTTCGTTTTCGAATCCTCCCGGTTGTCCTTCGGGTTTGGCATAGACTACTATGCCTTTATATTTTCCGCCGATAGTTATATTTTCAACGTTTAATTGAGTTGATGTAGCATCTGGTCCTGCTGACGGAAGAACAATTGTTCCTTCAAAATTTACTGCTGGTTTTCGGTCACTGTCGATTGAAGCTTCTCTGCTCCAATGCACAAAGAATATCAATGACGCGGCTATAATGATCATGTTTTTTTGTGTGGTGTTCATTTTTTTCTCCTTTTTAATTTTTGGTAACGTCGTACGTAATTAATAGTACACTGACTACAGAGTTGCACAAGACTATTTGTGCGTGCAAGAATACAAACTTAAACTGGTGGACAACATATGTTGCCGTGAGTATGATAAAATTTGTATGAGTATACTAAATAGTACTATAGATTTTTTATCGAAGGAATTTCATGCAAGAAAAAGAATATCAAGGGTATGTAATAATTGCAGACTCGTCAAATTTTATGTATCGCGTGTATGGATGGATGGCTGCTGCATTAGCGATATCTGCAATTACCGCTTACACCGTTTCAATTTCTCCAACAATTTTAGGGTTTGTTTATCGTAATCCTACCGTCCCATTATTTTTGTTCATTGGGCAATTGGCATTGGTTATTGCTATTAGTGGCGCCATACATAAAATGAGTGCAACGACGGCCAGTGCTCTTTTTTTATTGTATGCATTTTTAACTGGATTAACGTTGTCATCAATTTTTTTGATATATACATCTGAATCAATTTTTTCTAGTTTTTTTGTTGCAGCTGCAATGTTTGGGGCCATGTGTTTATATGGTTATTTTACTAAGAGTGATCTTTCGTCTCTTGGTAGCATTATGTTCATGGGGTTGATAGGTCTTATCATTGCGATGTTCATTAATATGTTTTTACACAGTTCTACACTTGGCTATATGATATCAATCATAGGTGTATTTATTTTTACCGCACTAACTGCGTATGATGTACAAAGAATTAAACGGGTTGCCCAACAATTTGCGGCCGATCATGAGATGAAGGGAAAAGTTGCAATTATAGGTGCTCTCACATTGTACCTTGATTTTCTTAATTTATTTTTATTTATTCTGCGCCTTATGGGAAGCCGTAGAAGGAGCTAGAGAATTTAAGTGGGAGTGCTGAATTTTTTTGCTTTTTTCTCTTGTGAGCCAAAGTGTCTATAAAAGTGTATAAAAAAAAGAGGAGTAGTAAATGAGAAAAAAGTTTATTTTTTTGTGCAGCATGAGTCTTTGTCTTGTTATGTTTGCTCGTTTGGCAGATGTGCCGACGCAGCCCAATTTATTTCCGTCTCGTGATCAGCAGACAGAGCCAAGCAATCAAAAGATTGAGGCAACCGATACTCAAAGTGTAGCTGACAAAATGCTTTCACAGTCTTCGCGACGTAATGAAGAAGATCTTGATCATGAAGAAAAACGCGATGAAGTCATAGATCTTGTACAAAAGGCTGCGAGCTTTTTTGAGCAAAACACATTGGATGTTTCTTTTAATGCGTTTACTCACGGCAAAGAATTCCGCGTAGGGGACCTCTATATTTTTGTGTACGACTACAATGGTGTATGTCTTGCGCATGGACAACAAGCACATCTTGTGTGGAAAAATATGTATAATTTTAAAGATTCCTACGGTGCATTACCAGTGCAAGATTCGATTAAAAAAGCTGAAGAAGGTGGTGGATGGATTACT
>JABSSP010000031.1 GCA_013213985.1 Candidatus Babelota bacterium
ACAACCGCTGTTGGATATCCATTCGAATGCCTCACCCAAACTATTGCACGTAGAATTCCAACTATTGGAACTGGCGCAGTTGAAGATCCTGGATTTGGTCCTTATGGATCTCCATCAGTAGATTTCTGTGTGCCAGCAGACTTTGATGACAACAGTTCAGAATCAGTTGAAGTAGACATTTGCTTCTTTACGCATTCGGGTGACAACCAGGCAACGGGCGATGTATGCTTTGTGGTCTGTTTTGAGTTTCTAACTGGAGATGGAACTAATTTTGGTGCTGACGTAAACGATGGAGTGCAAGCTGGTACAAACGTCACCAATACAACAATGGGTCCTTATGTCAATTATGTTGTAACTGCATGTATTACACCTGCTGCTGCAGTAATCACCCCGGGTGGCCGCGGTAAATTAGTTGTTGCACGTTCTACCACTATGCCTGCATTTAATGGCTTTGATGCGCCACTTTATATTAGTTCAATTGTATTCCGTTATCCACGTAGACCAAGCAAACTGCCATTTAATTGTCCTGGATCTGTTGGAGGATGTCCGCAGCCTTAATAATTGATTAATTAAAAAAGTGAGGACCTCTATAAAGGAGGTCCTCATAAAGAAAAAATAAAAAAGGATTAATAAAAAAAGGCTTCTCTTTAATGAGGAGCCTTTTTTTATACCTTTATAAAAAATTATAAACAAAGGCTCTTCGCAAGGCCGAAGTAATTTTTTTTGATATTTCAATACTATATTTATTTTTGCTTAAAATGCTATACCAGGATATGATGACAAAAATAGGTAAAACTCTATTCATTGTTTTTCTAAAAAAAGGAGAAGAAGCATGAAAAACATATTACGCGTGTTAGCGTATGTTTTTTTGAGTGTGCAGTGCGCAAACATGTTTACACTCACTACAAAAGATTGTGATCTATCAGACGAAGATGTTGCACGTCTGACCCGTGCGCGTGATCATAAATATGCGTTTGTAACGCCAAAATTGTGTAATCAATTGTGTCTAATTTACGAAAAAGATGCTATTTCTCGTACAGCCAAATGGCATTTGTGTTCAGTCGTTGAAGAAATTAAAAAAGGTAACTGTGTTGTTGAGTGCACTATTTTGTGTGAAGCGGTTAGGGCAGCACTTACCTGCGAACCAAAAAATTCAGTACTGCTCGATTATCAACAATGTTTAGCATCTGGTGACGCGTGTATAAGTTTATCACCAAAGTCTCCTGAAAATAAAGTATCGCGTTCATTATTATGCCCAACAACTATTGGTGCGTGCCCAACTATGCCGCCAACGTGTGTGAACAATCCTAAGTAAACGGTGTTTTGTAATTTGGGCGCAGCAAACTTTCAAGCGTGCAATGCGTTGATTGAAAATTGCCTATTTTTAAGTGTAGCTCAATTGAATGTGACTTCAGTGTTGGCAGCTTTTGGATTGATTTTGCCGCCTAGTTCGACCGGGATATTTAATTTTTAAGTTGAAGGCATGTTAATTATTTTTTAAAAAAAGAGTGGTTTTTTAACTTTTTCAGATAAAATTTATGCCTTATCTGTTACGTTTCGTTATCCGCGAGTGGTTACCCAGTTGCCAGTAAATTGTACTGTGCCATAAAAAATAGTTTTAATATAAAATTGTGGACCTCCAATTACGGGGGTCCATTCTTTTTGAAATAGTCACCCACTTAAAAATAATGTATACTAATACATAGTTTGCCCACTTCATTTTTTTAAATTTGGTTAGGTTCATGAGCGACAATAAAAATTCACAAAACACAGAACAAGATTTTTCCTGTTTGACTGAGCAAGAAGTCCGACTTGCAAAAGTGCAAGAAATGCGCAAGCAAGGCATCGAACCGTGGCCAGGTTTTAAACCAGTGACCGCAACAGCGGATGAAGTGGTTACAGAATTTTCTGACGACGTTGATGATACAAAAGATTATGCGGTTGCGGGTAGACTTACGACCATGCGCTTGCACGGTAAAACTGCGTTTGCTCATCTACAAGACCGTTCAGGCAAAATTCAAGTGTATATTCGGCAAGATATTGTTGGTCCAGAACTTTTTGACCACGTAAACAATTTTTTTGACGTCGGTGACATCATGTGGGTGAAGGGCAAAACATTCCGCACCAAAACGGGTGAAGTAACAATCAAAGCTGACGACGTTGCGCTTGTGAGTAAAAGTTTGCATCCAATGCCAGAAAAATTTCATGGCCTTACTGATATTGAAACCATTTATCGTCAGCGGTATTTAGACTTAATTAGTAATAAAGAAAGCAGGGAACGTTTTGCAAAACGCGCGCAGATTATCCAAGTCATGCGCCAATTTTTATTAGACCATGATTTTGTTGAAGTTGAAACGCCCATGTTGCACCCAATTCCGGGCGGTGCGATTGCAAAACCATTTGTAACGCACCACAATGCACTTGATAGTGAATTTTATTTGCGCGTTGCACCTGAACTGTATTTAAAACGATTAGTTGTTGGTGGTTTTGAGCGTGTGTTTGAAATCAATCGTAACTTTAGAAATGAAGGCATTTCAACCAAACATAATCCAGAGTTTACCATGGCCGAATGGTACATGGCGCATCAAGATTATAAGTTTATGATGACGTTTATTGAAGACATGCTTAAAAAAATTGTTTCAACAGTGTGCGGTGATTTACAAGTTCAGTACGGCGACTACACACTTGATTTTGAAAAACCGTTTGAAAAAATTGCACTGCATGATTCAGTCATTAAATATACTGATTGCACTCAAGATGATTTATCTGCAAAAAATATTGATGCAACATTAAAAAAACACAACATTCATGTTGCGAATAAAAAAGCGTCAGTTGCTGAAAAAGTGTATCGGTTGTTTGAAGAGTTAGTTGAACCCAAACTCATTCAACCAATATTTATTACGAATTTCCCTATTGAAGTTTCACCGCTTTCAAAACGGGATGAAAACAATCCCCAAGTTGCGGCGCGTTTTGAACTCTTTATTGCGAGCATGGAATTAAGCAACGGGTTTAACGAGTTAAATGATCCGCACGATCAAGCAGAGCGTTTTAAAGCACAAGTTACCGCGCGCAATGCAGGCGACGCTGAAGCGCATTATTACGACGCTGATTATGTGCTTGCACTTGAACACGCACTGCCACCAACTGTTGGTGTGGGCATTGGTATCGATCGACTTGCCATGCTTTTGACCAATACAACTTCCATTAAAGATGTTATTCTGTTTCCGACGTTAAAAAAAGAAAAGAAGTAATTCACAACATAAGGTACGCGCGTGGAAACAGTTCAAGGGTGCAAGTATATGTGGCGTATGCCAACGTGCGACAAAAAAAAAGTATTAGACATTGCATCACAATACAATCTTTCAATGCCTATTGCACAAACACTTTTTGCACGTG
>JABSSP010000032.1 GCA_013213985.1 Candidatus Babelota bacterium
CTAGGGTAATTGAACGTTCTTTACCGTGAGAATTATTCCAAGAAACGGTTGCGTTTGTTAATAAAAATTGTTTGTTGAGGTTTTCTAAGGTGTATTTTTTATCATAATTTTTTATTGTTGGTGCGCAAGAATATTTTTTAATTGTTACCTTATAGACATCATTTTTTTCCGGATTCTTTCTATTAAAAAGAGCGGCATCAAGGTGTTGTTGTGCTAATTGCACTGCTGCACGTTCTTGCAAAGAATCACGCCATGCTGCAGTCGTATTCCAATGCGTATATAAAACTGAAGACGAAATAAGAGCGAGCAAAAGTAATGCACACATAAACTCAATGAGCAAGTAACCTTTGCGCAAGTATTGTCGGTCATTAGGCATAAACATTTGTTCCTTAATTGTTTGTTTTTACACCTCTCAATGTACTACTAATAGATTCTAACGAGCAAGCTCAGAATCGTACTACTTGTGGAGTTATTAAATTAACTTATACTTAAAGAAAAGTATAAATAGAAAAATTATATTGTTATATAAACGTTTTAAGGAAATAAAAATGCAACACAGCACAATCAAACGGCTACTTACATTTGCCCTCTTTTCTTTCACTCTCTTCTTTCAATGTACTACAAACACCATGGGCATGATGGGGGGAGCTGACAATCTTAGCGATGAAGAGCAAGCAGTATTTGACGCAATCAGCAATCTCAAACCAGAAGAAATGGAAGAGTTGGCCAATGCAATTCAAGGTGAAATTGAGAGAATGCCCCCAGAACAACAAGCACAGTTTATGCAAGAAGTTGAACGCGAAGCAGCGCGCCTACAACCAAAAATAGAACGATACCAAAGAGAAATGACCCAACCGATTGTGCCGCCTAAGTCTGAACTGATTGACCCAAGTAAAAAATCGATTGTAAAACCAGTTAAAAAAGAGCCAAAAGTAACCGTTTCACCAAGTAAGAAAAAAGAAATTGATAGTAAAATTACTGCCACTGAACAATACATCGCTCAAATTCTCAATGCAATAGATAAATTACTCGGAACCTCCCAAACAATTCCTGACTTTGCACAAGAGGTAAAAGACTGGGGTGAAGACAAAGAAATAAATAATTGGAAGACTGGAATGACCTGGTCATCACTTGCAAGCCAACTTGAAGAACTTGTCCGCAGGTTTCATATGGTAAAAGACCGCGATGTAAAAACAAAAAAGTACAAACATCTTAAAGCACTCATCGACAATACATCTCTTTATAACAATTTGACGCAACTAAGCAGCCGTTTGAAACAACACGCACCGCACATTGAAGGGCTCTCATTAGAATCAACCGAATTAAGTCCAAAAGCAGAAAGCGCAATCAAAAGTGCGATCGGAATACTTGTTGAAGCAATATTTGAGTCCAACATCATAGAGGAGCTTAAAAAACTTATTGCAGAACATATGACAACTGCAGAAAAATTACAACAAGAACGCGAGACACAACGGCAACGTGCGCTCGCAAAATCTGGTAAACCAGCAAAACCGCGTCCTACAACATATCTAGAAGACTTATATGACACAGGTTTCACAATGCCTCCACAGCGTTCCACTCGTGGTTATGGGCGAGGCGCTGCTGGTGGAATGCCTTATCGTCCATCAACTTCCATAAGAACCAGCCCAGGCATCAGCAGACCATCACAGCCCAAAAAACCTTCTGCTCCGTCAAAAACCCCAGCAAAAGCTAAAAAGGAAGAAAAAAAAGAAGTAGGAGAAGATAAAACTGCTTCACAACATGTTGTCACAATCGAAGATGCACTTAATTCTGTTTTAGTTAGTATTGAAGATGGAAAATTAAACAAAATAAGCACTCAACTCAAACGTGGCACTGGTTTTGATATGGAAACAATGACTGATTACCTGCCCGAAGCAAATAATGCCTTAAGAAAGGCCAGAACAGAATCCAGTAAACTTCGTCATCAGCTACGCAAGATAAAAAAACCTGATCTTAAGAAAAAATACGTAGAAATGTACAAAACAGCTATGAAAGAAGCTCGTTCGTTGCTCATCAGCACTTCAAATGAAATCAAAAAGGTTAACAAAACTCCACCTAAATTTAAAGCAGGTGACCAAAAACAACAGGACGCTCTCGACATGCTTTATAATATTGGTGGTAAGATAGAAGAACTTCTTAAAATGAAAGTCAATTAAAAAAATAAAACAAACAAAAAAGAGAAGCGGAATTTATTTTCCGCTTCTCTTTTTTGTTCTTTAAAATCTATTATTTACCAGTAATTTTCTGACACCGAGCACATAAATTATGCTCATGATCAGTCGGTTGCCAATGCCAACAACGTGGACATTTTTCACCGGCTGCTTTTTCCACTTTTAAATAAATACCTGCACGATCACTCGGTCGTAAATCACCACGCAAAGCAAAGGGTGTAATATCAGAAGGTATTTGAGGAATTGTTTCACGGGGAAATTCTAACTTAAAATCAGAAACAATCAAAAACTCTTTTAAAAATTCTTCGGCTGATTGATCTTTGTATGACCACGCATCAAAGTATTTCTTTAGGGGAATTAAATCTTGTTGTTTTGTATCAATGTACAGCGTCACTGCTGCTTCTAAAGAATGTTTAATAATTTTTTGTTCAC
>JABSSP010000033.1 GCA_013213985.1 Candidatus Babelota bacterium
ATTACAGGCTGATCGCATTGATTTAAATAAACATATTGCGATAGGATCGCAACAGGTCATTGAAAAAACTATTATTAAAAAAGAAGTATGGCGCTCAATTCAAGAACAAGTAAAAGATACTGTTGTTCAGGTATTTTCTCAAATTTCAGAAATTAATTTGTTGCAGCCATACAAAACGCAAGAGCATTCCGTGTATGGAACTGCATTTCTTATTAATGAAGAGGGGGATATCATTACCAATGCGCATGTTGTTAACCAAGCGCAATCAGTATGGATTCAAATTCCTTCATTGGGTAAACGAATTATAGATGTCGACGTTGTTGGAGTGAGTCCAGAACGTGACTTAGCTCTTTTACGAGTGCGACCGGAAGGTTTGGAGCTTATTAAAGCGGTACTTGGTCATGTTCCTCATTTAAATTTGGGCGATTCAAATTCGGTAAGAAGATCTGATGAAGTTCTTGCTCTTGGGTATCCGTTGGGACAACGAGCACTTAAAAGTACAACAGGTGTTATTAGCGGGCGCGAAGGGCATTTAATTCAAATGAGTGCTCCGATTAACCCAGGTAATTCTGGTGGTCCTTTACTTAACGCAGATGGTGAGGTTGTTGGAATTAATACTGCAAATGTTCCAGATGCGCAAAACGTTGGCTACATTATTCCTATCAATGATTTAAAAAATGTTCTCTCTGATTTATATAGCGTTAAACTACTACGCAAACCATACTTAGGAATTTTATATAGTGACTCAAGCTCAACATTGACTGAATTTTTGGGCAATCCAGAACCAGGTGGTTGCTACATAGTTGAAGTTGTCAAAGACAGTACCTTGTACAAAAGCGGAGTACAAAGAGGTGATATGCTCTACGAAATCAATGGTTACTCTATTGATATGTTTGGAGATATGGATATGCCGTGGAGTGAAGATAAAATTTCAATAACTGATTATGTTTCTTCTTTTTCTATTGGCCAAGATGTAAACATAGTTATTTATCGTAAAGGGAAGCGTAAAGAGTTTACGGTAACATTTGGTGAAACTGAACCTCCTGCCATTCGTCGCGTGTATTTAGGATATGAAGATCTTGATTATGAAGTCTTTGGAGGAATGGTTGTCACTCCACTTACGCTCAATCACATTAAGGGCATGATAAACGGTGCTCCTGGACTTGCTAAATATGCTGACATCAGAAGTCAAACAGAACCGGTGTTAATTATTACGCATATTTTCCCTAATTCACAATTGCATCGATCGCGTACTGTTCTTGTTGGAGCAACGCTTAATGAAGTTAATGGTATGAAAGTGACCACTCTTGAAGAGTTTAGAAATGCAATAAAAAGTTCAGTAGGGAGTAAGTATCTTACGTTACGAGTTTCTGATAATGTGATGCGCTTTTCTGATTATGTTTTTGCGGTATTGCCTTTTGATCAAGTGTTAAAAGAAGAGTCAGAGCTTTCGCGTTATTATCGTTATCCACTGTCTGATATGGCAAAAGAGCTACTGCAAACTATGCTGCCGATGTCTGTAGTTTCTCCCTTGGCGTGATGTGAAAAAAAGGTGCGACACAAAGATCGTTATCATACGTGCCGTACTTTTAAAGCATTGGTTCTTTTTGTTTTAGAAAAAATGAAAAGTTAAGAAGTAACTTGATTAAAATATTCTTTATTGAGTTGTAAATTATCTTCAATTGAAGCAATACGTTCTTCGTGTAATTGTGGGAACACGTTTGGATCAAGGAATGTTTTGAGTATTGTTCTTAAATTTACAATAATTTCTTTTAATTGATTTATCAGTCGTTGTTCTTTCATGACAATTGCTGTTGTTCCAATTGGTCCTAAAATTGCCATCGCAAGTGAATTTTTTTGACAATCCTGTCGAATGATTTCCACTTTATTTTTTATTTCTTGCAGTTGTTCTATGCATTCAGGATTAAGATTGGGAAGCATCATGAGGTTATTGATTTGTTGTTCTGTTTCGTCAAGATAGCACAAAAATTCAGGATCGGCCTGATGTACGGTAAAAGGAGCTTTAAGTGTTTTGGCGTTTTGTGTAGCATTATGAACGCTGTATTCACCTTTTTCTATATAACTTCCGTCTGCAGCTACACGCACCATGCAAATCAGGAGCATGAGTAATAGACCATCTCGAAAACCATTTCTAATTGAGTTCATAAGCATAGTACCTCTATTTATTTAATATTTTATATTAGTTTATTCACTTATATTACTATGGTCAACTATTAAACTTTCGTTAAAACTGTTACTCTGATAGTCCATTATTTTTTTTCCTGTCCTCGCCAAATATCGTTTTTTTTGCTATCTATTATAAAGTGTTGTGCGCCTGTAGCTCAATTGGATAGAGTACCGGACTTCGAATCCGTTGGTTGTAGGTTCAAGTCCTACCAGGCGCACCAGTCATTTTCTTCAGAAATGCCTGGCAGGCCAGTCTTCTATGTGTTTTAAGAGCTTCGTCCTGTGTGCGAAGTCGTAAGTCCGACGAAGCTTTACGCGAAGACGGAAGCCCTAGGTAAAGACGCATGGTGGGTCTGCCCTTCGTTCTTTTTCGAGAACTTCTTTTGACTGGCGAGTCTTAAATTTTTAATATTTTGATTTTCCCTTCCTACTTCTTCTTTTTAGGTTTTACATCCCTCATCCCGCTTGTTAAACTAAGACAATCGAAGAAACATCACAGGAAGCCCTCAAAATGTGTATCGGGAGAACAGATATGAACGGGTACAGAAAAAATAAAACTTTATTAACAATACTTTCTTTACTTGCTATGTGCAGTGTGCGTAGTGCAGTAGAAGATCAAAATACGACTGGGAGTGTTCCGCCAAAATTAACAAAAGAGCAACGGCGTGAACTCCTTGAAAAAGAACGGGGTGATCTACTCGAAGCAGCAAAAGCGGGACGGTTAGAAGAAGTCGTTGATATTTATGCTCGATCTCACAGAAATGGTTTGGATTTTTCAGAACTTGTAAAAGATGCTACAACAAGAGTTAAAATAGATAAATTAGTGGGAAAACATCCACTTTCTTTAGCTTCATTTTATGGTGACCTTGAAGTTGTACGAGCCTTGATTGATTTTGGGGTGAATATAAACGAGACGGATGAGTTTGAGGACAGACCAATTATTTGGGCTGTGCAATGTGACGGCACTTGGTGTAAGACCAACTTTCACTATACCAATTGTCATCATGCAGATATTGTTGCGCTATTAATTAATTCTAGCGCATCGTGTATGGTTACTGATCAGAGCGGTGCGTCGTTATTGAATTTAGTTGTCCTGTGTAAAAATCCTAAAAGCATCTCACACGTTCTTTGGTATCATGCTCGTGCAGACGGAACATACAATTGTAGATTATCCTCACTCTTGTGGGCAATTAAAAATGATATGCTGTTAGCTGTTCAATACATGCTTATGGGTAAAGTAGCATCTGACAATGAACGAGATGCTAATGGTGACACAGCAGTAATGTGGGCGGTGAAATGCAGAAATGCTGCAATGGTTGAGTTGGTAGCTAACGGTCCCGACATTGAAGTAAAAAATAATCGCGGTGAGACTCCATTAACGTATGCATGTGGTTATAACGATGCACCAATTGTATTAACGCTTGCACATTATGCATCACAAAAAGATACAGAAAACGGTGCAAACTGGGCTGCACTTGCATGGGCAGCGTGGCATGGGTATCAAGATGTTGTTAAACTCATTTTGACGGACGATACCATTGACATAAATGAACAAGATAATTTAGAAAACACGGCACTTCATTGGGCTATTGAAGGTGGGTATCCAGAAATTGTTCGGATGCTTATTGAAAGCAAAGCAAGCGTTTATTTAAGCAACAATGAAGGGTGGACTCCCTTTTCACTTGCTTCTCGTAAGGGTAATGGCCAGATAGTGAGTTTGCTTATGCAGGAACTTAAGAGCGGTAATGAAAAAGGCAAATATGGGCTCAGTCCACTCGCTTTTGCTGCGCGATATGGACATGGGAGTACTGTTGGAAGATTACTTGATCACGGTTTGGAAGTTGATGAATGTGATGAAGATCAGAACACACCGCTCTATTGGGCATGCCGTTTTGGTCATTTTGACGCAGCATATATATTAATCAATCGCGGCGCAGATGTGAACAAAAAAAACGTGTATGGCTGGACTCCATTATATTGGGCATCGCGCAATCGTCATGCACGTGTTGTTCGTCTTTTATTGGATGCGGGAGCTCAACCGGATGATACATTACAATATGGAGCGATACTTCCCTATGCGTCAGCAACGAGAGCAATTAAAAATGCGTTAACGAATATGTTTTCTTTCAGCAATAGATAAAAATTATTTTGTAGGATTTTGAAACATGAAAAAAATTATATATTTTCTTTGTGCTGGTTTGTTGTTTTTTAATGTTTGTCATGCAGACGAATCAACTGTCAATGATGATATTAAAGCTGCTGAGGACCAATTACTAATATTGGTAGAAAGTGGCCGCTTGCAAGAAGCTACTCGTGAATATGGTAACTTAGTTGACCGGCTTTTTGCGGAAAAAAAATTGCGTCGCGATCAATGGTATGAGTTGCAACGCCTTAATGGAAACGTCTTTATGACAGCATCATTTTTAGGACATGATTGTGTTGTGCGTGAGTTGTTAAAGCAGGGTGTCGTTGTTGATGCTAAAACATATTATGGATGCACCGCGCTTCATTTTGCAATTCAGGGGCGCCATCCCAAAGTAGTCAAACTTCTTTTGGATTATGGTGCAAATATGACAGTAAGCAATGGATATAGTGAAACGCCGCTGCAGCAAGCTTTGGGAGCAAAGTCTGTTCCTAAACATCTTCCGGTTGCAGATGAAATTGTTGCACTGCTTGAAATGTATGGTGCAGAAACCAAAAAAAAGGATACAAAATAGTCTTTCACTTTTTGTTTGTTTCAGTATAAAGTAAAATCTATAAGTGTGACTCATGACAATAGAAGGAGAAATTAATGAGTGCTTGGTTAATTGCATTGATAGTTATTGGTGCACTGATTTTATCGGCAATTTCGTGGTTTGTCGGTATTTATAATAGATTAGTGAAATCAAAAGCGCTTCTTGATGAAGGCTGGAGTGGAATCGATGTACAACTGAAGCGTCGGTACGATTTAATTCCAAACCTTGTTAAAGTAGTAAAGCAATATGGTTTTCATGAAAAAGATGTCCTTGAAAAAGTAACAAAGTTGCGTAGCGTTGTAATGGGAAGTCAGGATCTTGAGGGGCGGGTGGCAGCTGAAACTGGACTTACCTCAGCACTTAAAACATTGTTTGCCGTTTCTGAAAATTATCCTGATTTAAAAGCGAACAAAAATTTCCTTGCATTACAAGAGCAATTGTCTGCGATTGAAAATGATGTACAATTTGCGCGTCGTTATTACAACGGTACTGCGCGTAACTACAATGTTGTGGTCCAAGAATTTCCATCACGCTTTGTGGCGAATATGACTGGCTACATAAAAGCACCATATTTTGAAGTTGATGCGCCCGAAGAACGCAAAAACCCCGATGTTAAATTTTAGATCACCATGAAGTTGCTTAACGCAAAACGTTTAGGCGCGTTATTTATTTTATCTACGTGCTTTTTTTCGTCATCTACGCCGAGCCGTTCCCTTTTTGATCAGACCAGAAGATATTTTGTTGTAGACGCTCAAAGAGCAAGAAGAGCATCTGACATATTAGAACGGATAAATACATCCGAACGTATTCTGTCTTTTCATAGTGATGCTAAGGTAGAGCAAGATGGCAACTTATTGGTAACTGAGACTATTGAATACATCAATCCAGGTGTTCATGGCCTTCACGGTGTTTTTAGAGATTTCCCAACGCGCTATAAAGACAAGTTGGGCAATAATTACAATGTTCGTTTTGAGGTTAAACAAGTGTTGCGTGATGGAGTTCCCATTCCGTATGGAGTATATGATTTTGCAAACGGAAAACGCATACAAGCTGGTGATCCAGGCACCGTGGTTCCCCCCGGAAAATATACGTACACCATTGAATATGAAACTAATCGTCAACTCGGGTTTTTTGACAAACATGATGAACTCTATTGGAATGTAACGGGTAACGGTTGGTTTTTCCCTATTGATCATGCATCGGCGCAGGTCCAATTACCCGAAGGTGTTCCCGCTGACAAAATAAAGTTAGAAGGTTTTACCGGCTATCAAGATGATAAAGGAAAAAATTACACTGCACAAGTAGATGAACATGGAAATGCAGTTTTTGTTACAACTAAACCATTATTGCCTGAGCAAGGGCTCACCATTGTTGTTGGTTGGCCAAAAGGATTTGTAAAAGAACCTTCATGGTTGACTAAAGCTCTTTGGTTTTTAAAAGACAATTTTTCAATGTGGTGGCTTTCGCTTGGTCTTTTACTCCTCTTTCTTTTTTATCGGTTTACTCATTCTAAATTAAAACGACGTCAAAAAAGGAGTGCAATTATTCCGCTCTTTGAACCGCCAGAGGGTTTAACTCCCGGAGCAGCACGTTACATTTCACACATGAAATACGATCCAACGGCATTTGCAGCAGATATTGTTAATCTTGCAGTGCACGGATGGCTTACGATACAATATAAACCAGGTACTTTTGGATTTGGAAAAGGAACATATACCCTTGAAAAAACTGATTCTTCAAAGCGTCAGCCACTCGAACAAGATTATAATAAAAAGTGGCTTTATATCATGAACGATCTTCTTGGATCGGGACCAGTTGAACTGAGTGGAAAAAACCAATTGGCCGTTTATAATGCCAACGAACTATTAAAATCAGATTATCGCAGTAAATATAGTTTTTTTGATTGGCATGGTAAATATGTGGGATTTGGCTGGTTAATTTCGTGGTTCTTTTTTCTTGTATCGTTATTTTTTGGATCTTCATTTTCAATTGCAGTAGGTGTTTTAATTGGAACCTATGCGGTGCTTAATATTTGGTATGCATTTAAATTGAAAATGCACACTAACCAGGGCAGAAAATTATACGAGCAGATTGAGGGTTTCAAAATGTTTTTAGGAACCACTGAAGCTGAGCGCATGAAAATGATTGGAACGCCTCCAACAAAAACACCTGAATTATATGAAAAATATTTACCGTACGCAATTGCACTTGGCGTTGAAGAACAATGGACTGAACAATTTGCACCAGTGTTTGAAAAACTTGCACAAGAACAACGGCCATACCGACCAGTGTGGTACTACGGTCCAGGGCCGTTCAATCCTCTGTATATGAACCGAATGAGTCGTGGTTTATCGCGTGGTGTTACCGATGCGTACAGAAGGCGTACATCAATTGCATCGTCAGGTCGTCCTCCAGGTGGATTTTCTGGCTTTGGCGGACGCGGTTCTTCCGGCGGAGGCGGCGGCGGTGGAGGCGGCGGAAGCTGGTAATAATTTTCTCTTTTAATAGCCTGATAAAAAGTGACGGGCGCTTTTAAAAATGATATTCTAATTACTGTGTTGGGCGCCCGTAGCTCAGTAGGATAGAGCAACAGATTCCTAATCTGTAGGCCACAGGTTCGAATCCTGTCGGGCGCACCAGTCATTTCTGAAGGAAATGCCTGGCAGGCCAGTCTATAATTGAAAAGAACTTCGTCCTGTGTGCGACGTAGCCGAAGGCGAAGACGTATGGCAAGCCAGTCCTTCATAGCTTTATGCGAAGTAGGGGCCAGTCTTCACAAGAAATGTGCTCAACTAAGTCGATGTGTGGAATGTAGACTGCCCGAAGGCGGAGTCCGACCGAAGCTTTATGCGAAGACGGAAGCTATAAGCGTAGACGGGCTGATGCGGAGTTGAAATATTATTTAAATTTTTCAAAAGAAGGATGTGTAGCATGAAGCGATTGGTAGCTTTTGCAGGAATATTATTATTAGTAGGTTGCGGTGAATCAAACAACGCAAAAAAAGATCAAGAAGGGAAACCAAAAGTGACACG
>JABSSP010000034.1 GCA_013213985.1 Candidatus Babelota bacterium
GAAGCTGTTGCTAACCTCTCCGGTTTTACTATCAAAAAACGAATTAAAAATTAAGCTTGTATCCAATCAATGCAAACTTCATCACGTCCTTGATCAGGTTCAACATCACGTGCAACTACTCGAACACAATCTTTAGGCACGCCAGCAGCAACAAGCTGATCTGCTACAATCTGCGCCCTTTTTTCAAAAATACTGCGCTCTCCTTCAAAGCATTCTGCGTCACATGCAGCGTCACCTGAGACGATAAACATAACCGGATCGTGGCATTTTACCATTTTTTTAGCGAACGTTATGTTATGATCCATAACATCTTCTTGATCATCAGAAAGCTGTACATCGCCATCTTTTTCAAAGCAGACTGTCTTAAAGCGATCAGCATCACACTCATCAGATGAGATGTCTTCTTCCCACTCGTCCATGTCATCCATGCATGCTACTTCTGGTTCACACACATCACCCATGCAACTAGGATCATCTAAAGTCCATCCTGCCATAGTAGCTTCAAATTCTTTAGTATCTTCGTTGAAAAAGCTGTTTATATCGGTAGCATCTCCATAGGCTAACATTTCTGGTTCTTTTGCATCGCGAGAATAACCCTGAGAATTTTTATTGTTGCCTCCACCTCCACAGCCTGGAAGACCTAACAATGCTGCCACTAAAAGAAAATATTCTTTTTTCATACACTTCTACCTTTTTTTAGGAATTTTACCCACACCACTTTGAGCATCTAGGGGAACTTTATCACACTTTTTTAGAATTATCTACTCATATTTATCAATATAGATTATAATAGGAAAGAAAGAGTAGATAATGAAAATAAATATTTTTTTATAAAAAAATTAACAATATGGATTTAGGTTCAAGTAATAATAATGAAAAAAATTCTAATTAATGATAATGAATGGCAAACGCGTATTGCCATCACTCAAAATGGAAAACTACAGAATATATATTTTTCTGCGCACGTTGAAAATCCTTTGGAGCGTTCCTTTTTTAAAGGAACTGTCACCAAAGTCCTCCCAGGCATTCAAACCGCATTTGTTGACATTGGTCAAGAGAAGGCTGGTTTTTTGCATATCTCTGAAATAGACCGCGATCTCGCTATTGATCGGCTCGAAGAAAAAACTGAAGTTGATGAAGATCGGGAATCTGAAACTAGAAAGCGTCGTGAGCCAAGGCAACAGCGTAACATAAGTGATATCTTAAAAGAAGATGATTCCGTTCTCGTGCAGGTCAGTAAAGAGCCTGTCTATGAAAAAGGAGCAAAGCTTAGCACGTGTTTCACCCTCCCCGGAAGATTCATCGTTCTTATGCCTAATATCCCACGAATTGGCATATCAAAAAAAATTAGTGATCGCGATGAGCGGTCTAGACTCAGAGACATTGTCAGAGCACATTTACCTGAAGGTATGGGCGCCATTATTCGAACTACATCTGAAGAGAAAGCGGAAAAAGAAATAATTAAAGACATCAATTTTCTTGTCAAAATATGGGAAACCATCCAGACAAAATATAATACGGCTAAACCAACTGAAAAATTACATGAAGATATTGAGCTTCCACTTCAAATAGTACGCGACCATCTAGATGATGATGTTGAAGCAATTATTAGCGATAATAAAGAGGTGCGCAACGAAATTATACAATTTGTTAAAGAAGTTGCTCCCGAATATTCACATAAAATTGCACTGTATACCGGAACCGATCCAATATTTATTCATTTTGGCGTTGAAAAGCAAATAGAATATGCACTTTCAAAAAAAGTGCCATTGAAATCTGGTGGTTCACTTATTATTGAATCCGCAGAGGCAATGACGGTGATTGATGTAAATACCGGTAAATTTACTGGAAAAAAAAATCTCGAAGAAACAATTTTAAAAACCAATATTGAGGCTGCCGAAGAAACCGTTCGCCAGTTACGTTTGCGTAATATCGGTGGTTTGATTGTTATTGATTTCATTGATATGTTTTCAGGTTCAAACAAACAAAAATTGTCGCGATTTTTTGAAAAAAAATTAAAAGAACAGGATAAATTTCAATCAGTTGTCCTAAAGGTTTCAGAATTTGGTTTAGTACAAATGACTCGTAAGCGTTCGGGCAAAACACTGGTTCAACAATTGACTGACACCTGTAGCTGTTGTCGCGGACTTGGCTTTGTTAAATCTTTACAAACCGAAAGTTATGAAATACTACGGGCATTAAAAGAAATGATTAAAGATGAAAAGCCCAAAACTGATCTGATATTATCAGTAAGCCCTTCTATGTTTGAATACATTTCAACCACAGAATACAACTCAATTTTTAAACTAGAAAAGCTCCTTGAACACAGAATAGAGATCGAAAGCCTGCAGCATTTGTCTAACAACCAATACAAAATAGAAAAAAAATGATAGTCTAATAAAAAACTTTCTTTCAACCAAATCGGTGCAACAAACAAGGATCTACGTGACCAAAGAAAAATCTATTCTCGACCGCTATCCTGATTACGAGGCAACAATCGGTATAGAAGTCCATGTTCAATTAAAAACTAAAAGTAAATTTTTTTGTTCTTGTCTTAATAAGGTGACCAAAGAACCCAACGTTAATATTTGCCAAATTTGTTCTGGGTATCCCGGCGCGCTTCCTGTACTCAATAAAAAAGTTGTGGACTATGCCATTCTTTTTGGGCTTGCAACAAATTGTTCAATCTCGCGAATTAGCACTTTTGCACGCAAGCATTACTTTTATCCTGATTTGCCTAAAGATTATCAAATCACTCAGGGTGAACGACCTATTTGTACCAACGGTTTCATTCCTATCAGACTTAAAGATGGCAGCATTAAAAAAATTCGCATCATGCGTATTCACATGGAAGAAGATGCCGGTAAAAATATTCATATGCCCGATAGCAACGAAAGTTTGGTTAATTTAAATAGAACGGGAACGCCGTTACTTGAAATTGTAACCGAACCTGACATTGCAAATGCACAAGAAGCAAAGGCATACTTAAAAGCGATTCATTCTATCGTGCGCTATTTAGGCATTGGAACGGGTAACATGGACGAAGGTGCATTCCGTGCTGATACTAATATTTCAGTCAAGAAAAAAACTGATAAAGAGCTTGGCACGCGCTGCGAACTTAAAAATATTAATTCGTTTAAGTTTATTGGTGATGCAACTGACTATGAAATTGAACGCCAACTCAAATTGATTGCAGAGGGCGGAACAGTCAAACAAGAAACTCGACTTTGGAATACCTTAAAAAAAGAAACTGCTCCTATGCGCACCAAAGAAGAAGCAGCTGATTATCGCTATTTTCAAGATCCTGATTTGCCATTGATTCAAGTTAACGACGAATGGATTAGTCGTATTAAACAAATTCTACCTGAGCTTCCATACGAACGTTTTGATCGTTTAGTCAAAGAAGGTTTAACTCCTTATGAAGCTGATATTTTAGTTACTGATCTTGCCCTTTCAAACTATTACCAAGAAGCAGCGCAACATACAAAAAGTAAACATCTTGTTAATTTAATTTTACGCGATCTTATGGGCCATTTAAAAGAAAAGAAAATTTCTTTGTCTGAATGTAAGGTCACACCAAAAAAATTAGCTGAGCTTGTTGATTTGCTTGATAAGGGAACGATTAATAGTCGTGCAGCGCAAGAAGTTTTTACAGTTGTTGCCCAAACTGGTGGTGACCCAAGTGAAGTAGTAAAAAACAAAGGTCTTGAACAAATTGGTTCAGTTGATAAACTAGAAAAAATTGTTCAGGAAATTATTGCAACTAATACAAAACAAGTGGAACAATACAAGGGTGGCAACGAACGCGTTTTTGGTTTTTTTGTTGGTCAAGCAATGAAAAAAACACAAGGTCGTGGCAATCCAAAAATATTACAAAATTTACTTAAAAAATATTTAAAGTAGACGACTTGATCAAAAAAACACTTTTGATACAATCACAATAAGTAAAAAAAAGGAGAGCCTCATGCCTACATGTGTATTGAATAATGATGTGTATGACAAAATTAAAATTTTACATGAACTGAGCAGCGTTGCATGGTTCATCCGTCAACACGCAGAACGCGACGCAGTAAAGCGTGGTGATAATGAAATGCAAAAAACTCTTTCAGAATTATGTAAAGACTTAGATAAACATATTAGAGAAATAAAAAAGCAGTTGTAAAAAAAACGTGAAACAACAAACTAATATCTCCTTTTTTTTCAGGGGATGGAAAATGTTTTTTTATATTGTTAATTCCTGCACTCGCAGCGCTACTCTATTTTGGTCCCTTCTTAAACAAAAAAAATTCGCAACTCACAATAGGCTTTGGCGGCGATACCATGTTGGGTCGTTTAACAAATGAAACTATTTCAAAATGTGGATATGCCTATCCATGGGGAAATGTTTTATCGCTGCTACAAAAAACAGATCTAAATATTATTAACTTAGAAACCACTTTAACGACAAGCACAAATAAAACTCCCAAAGTTTTTAACTTTAAAGCTGACCCTGACAAAGTTGAAACGTTAATTGTAGGCAATATTGACGTTGTTAGTTTGGCCAACAACCATATTTTAGACTTCGGCGTAGAAGGTCTGCAAGAAACAATTGAAACACTTGATAACGCAGAAATAAAACACGTTGGTGCTGGTAAAAATATAAGTCAAGCGAAAAAACCTATCATAATAACAAAAAATGTAATTGCCATTGGTGTCATAGGATATACTGACAATGAACCTGGATGGCTTGCAACACAAGAAAAACCAGGGACTAATTATATTGAGGTTGGCGATATTGAAACAGTTAAAAAAGATATTGCAGCATTACGAAAAAAAGTCGATATTATAATAGTTTCAATTCACTGGGGCCCGAACAAGCGACAACGGCCCACACAAAAATTTCAAAACTTTGCTCATCAAATAATTGATGCTGACGCTGACATCATTCATGGACACAGTGCGCATATTTTTCAAGGGATAGAAATGTATAACAACAAGTTAATCCTGTATAACACCGGCGATTTTGTTGACGATTATGCCGTTGACGAAACACTGCGTAATGACCAATCATTTTTTTATACAGTCACTCTTTCCAAACACAATGAAAAAATAAATATAAGCAACGTTCAGCTTACGCCTCTACTCATTGACAATATACAAGTTAATAAAGCAACCGAAGAAGAAAAGAATGA
>JABSSP010000035.1 GCA_013213985.1 Candidatus Babelota bacterium
AGTTTTGAAATGCTTTTCTTAGCACCAATGGTAATTTTGGTTCCATCAAATTTGGTCAAAGAAAACCCACCAAACGGAATGTTGCGGGTGTACGCTTCATTTTCCAAAATCGCAATTGCTACTTTTTCACCAAGACCCAAGCCATCAATACCATCTGATCTGTAATGAACACCCGCATAATCACGACCTAAGGAAATGTTAGATGCAAGTTTATTCAGTTCATTGCCAACCGTTAACGGAGTACCTGCGTATGGTTCCAGCATAGTGTTAGCTGCATTTGGTTGTAAGGGACCTGGAATCACAAAGTCTTCATTAAAAAATGCTTTGAGTATTGTTGCAGCTGCACCCGCCGCTACCGCATGACCTGCTGGATAAGACGGGTGTGTTGGCGAGCCTTCAGGATAGGCGAGTGGTAAAAAATAACTACCAAAGGTTCCAAAAATTGTTGCAACCGCAACTGAATTAATCACGTCACTATTCAACCCAAAATTCTGTACACCAGTGATTTGTTGATTAACTAAAAACGCAAAATATTCTGGGCGCAACCGTCTATGAACGAGCCACTTTTGATACCAGGCAGTACGCAGCGCTGCTTCAACGGCTACCGAAACTAAATAAAGAATGTCTGGTACATTATATGTAACAAATGCTTCTTGTGTTGGATTACTTAAATACGGATTACTTTGATCAAGTGCACCGGAACCAAAATTAAGCACTATCAATACAGCATTTTTATATGCCTGTGTAGGAAAATCTTGATGAACATAGTCACCCATGTCGCGTGCATTTTTTATAAACATTCGAGTAGGGGTAAACGTAATAGTATCGGTTGGATTTTCACCACGTTGCATTGGCAACCAATCTGCAAACGTTGTTCCAAAATCATTATTCATTTGACCTGAAGGAACTATCTGAGCTTGGAAGTCAATTCCCGGTGTTCCGCCAACACCGCCACCAAAGTTTCCTGCTGGCCCATAAGGAACAGGCAAATATAAAAATTGTGAAACAAGTGGCCCCATCAAATCGCCTGGTATGTTACCTCTAAAAAGAGTTCCTGGCGTCACCCAGCTGTTAACTTTAGGTCCTCTGAAGTTTGACAAATTATTTAAATCAGCAATCGCCATTGCAGCAAGACCGTCAGTAGAATATTCATTAAATGGAACATCACGCAACAACGCATGCCAATACACTTCAACCATTTCACCTGCAGTTTCAGCTGAAACAAGCGCCGGTGCAGGCGGCATTGTTTGTATCCAGCTGTCACCGCCATCTAAATTGTATGCAAATGCTGCTTGTGGATCTACAAGTCTCCTCTGTACCGGTGAAGTACCCATAGGAATTGCATTAAATGCATTTTGATTATTCGTATTCAGTGCAAAAACCATTTGATTAAATGCCGCGACGTCTACAAGGCCATTGTTTTGTATTTTTAATGACTTAAAAAAACTGCCGCGCTTGTCAGGATAACGCCGTTCGTCACCGTTCGTTAATTGTGTTCCCAATGGTTGAGATCCACTTTGTAATAAAGCTGCTACCCGTATATTTTTTGCATTAACACGTCGATTTGCACGCCATACTTTTTCATAGGTTGTTTGATCTACTTCACAAACTGCTGATGTAACCATTGTTAATAATAGAATATATATTTTTTTCATTGCTAATCTCTTATTAATTAAAAGTTAAAGCCAACAAGTACACGCAACCCTAAGTGCCACCGTTTTAATTTAGGAACGGGTACTGCTAAACAATTTGACTCTTGTTTGGCTGCACCAAATTTGTTCCAATCAAAAAACGGAATAACTTTGCAATTCATATCAAGGCTTCTTTTGCCGCAAACAGACGCATCGTAGTACCACGTCATGGGTATTTCAACTTTAACACCATGACTTCGTTTTAGTTTCAATTTTTCACAAACTTTGATACATGGTATGGAAAGTTTTAATCGTGTATATGCATCAATACGATACTCGGCACGTAAACCGATATCAAAACAATCGTTTACGCACCAATCAAATTCAAAACCAACGGGAATAAAGACATTATGATATTTATAACGAATAACATCTGGTGCTAACTTTTTAGATAAATGATAAAAACCTACACCGGCAAATGGAGTAAACAAAAAACGTTCGCTGCAAATAGCCCAATTGTAACCAGCATGTAAATCTACGATATAGTCTGCAACCTTACTTCTTACGTCACTGGGATTACATAAGTCAGTTTTAGAACACAAGTGACCTGCGTTCCACTGGCCATCAAAATAAATACCAACTAATACATGACATGGTTTTTTAAACTCTAATTCACAATGAACACCGGCTAAATAACCACTAATTTTAGAAAGTTTACCTAATTTGTAACGAACATAATTAAAATTAATACCAACATCGGTTTGTATATATTTGTACCATGAAACACATCGCTCACTATCAGAACACGCCCCAAATAATGGTAATACACTACTCAACAATATGAGTAATTGATAACTCCTGAACACTTTTTTCACTCACTCTCCTTTTTGTTTTGAAAAAATAACAAGTACTTCTTTGCTCCTATAGTAATTTTAGTTCCATCAAACTGAGTCAGCGAATACCCCTTAAATGTAATAGTACAAGTTAACGCTTTTTTTTCATACTACTTCTCCTTATCTTTTATTTTTACCCCCATAAAATATATTTACTTTTGTGCACCTCATTGTGCAAGATGTTTCTATAAAAATAAATGACAAGAACATCAAAAAAAAACAAAAAGGAAAAAACGAATGCCATACGATTCTAATGATGACTTACCTGATTCGGTAAAAAATAATTTACCTGAAGATGCCCAAACTCTTTACCGAAAAACATATAATAATGCTCATGAACGATATAAATACGATGCTCAAACAGCACGTGTTGCGTGGTCTGCAGTAAAAAATTCGTATGAAAAAAATGAAGACGGAAAATGGGTTCGTAAAAAGTAATACTTCTTAGAAATCCAGTAAAAATTAGTTTGCAACTAGGCCCTAACTAACTTTCAATTGCTCGTTTTAAAAAGTTAGGCAACTGGAAACTGGCCCGGTGTAATGCTGCATTATAATACTTTAGATCATCAGCAAAAGATGCAATCTTTTTACCGTCTACTAATTCAAACGGATCATATTTTTTTGAACAGAAAGAAAAACCAATCATCCCACTTGGATACGTCGGAACCATGGTGAAATAATATGCAGAATGCTTAAACAATTTTTTATTTTGTTTTTGAATATCCACAATAAATTCTGGCGAATAAAAGAGCGTTTCTGATTGTGTAACCGTAATGCCATCGTCTTTCAGTGCGTCGTGCACATTTTTATAAAAGACTTCAGTAAATAACGATTCACCTGAACCAATTGGATCAGTTGAATCAACAATAATAACATCAAAATACTTATTTTTAGTTTTTATATACTCTGCTGCATCTTGTGCAATAACTGTCAAACGTGAGTCGTCAAAACCAGCTTTAAATTCAGGGAAATATTTTTTTGATATGTTAATAACTTCTTTATCAATTTCGCACATAACAACTTCTTCGACTAAGGAATATCGAAACACTTCATTTAAAGTTCCCCCATCACCGCCGCCAACAATGAGCACCTTTTTTGGATTCGGATGCGCATTCATTGGAACGTGGACAATCATTTCATGATAAGTAAAATTATCTCGTTGGGTAAGCATGATAATGTCGTCAATAACAAGCATATTCCCAAAATGTTCAGTTTCATATACTTGAATATGCTGATAAGGCGACGTAATGTCTTCAATTTTCCCTTTAATTTGAACAATACTCGGAATGCCCTGACTGTACTCAAACTCTATAAAAAAATTCTTACCTTTAGTGGTATAATTATTTATACCGTACAATGAGCAACCCAATACAGCAACGCCCAGTAAAACTTTTTTAAAACTAAACTTATCCATTACCTGACCTTTCGTAAAAATTGTTAAAACATAATAATCTTTATGGTAAACGTTTTTTTATATATACAAGTA
>JABSSP010000036.1 GCA_013213985.1 Candidatus Babelota bacterium
AAAAACTGCAAAAAAAAAATTAACTCCCGGCTTGAGCAAACTGCTTGGTCTTTTTGTTTATTATGTGTGCTTGGGCATTATTATTATCACCGTCTTACAACAATTTAATATCAGCGTTTCTGCACTACTCGGTGTCGCTGGTGTTGCCGGTGTTGCAATTGGTTTTGCTGCCAAAACAAGTGTAGCGAATATTATCAGCGGAATATTTTTAATAGCGGAGCGTACCGTTGATATTGGAGATACCATAGAATCAAATGGCGTTACTGGCGTTGTTGAATCACTTGATTTATTTTCAGTAAAGTTGCGAACGCCTGACAATAAGTTAGTCCGTATTTCAAATGAAAATGTGTTGAATAAAACACTGACTAATTTGAGTTATTACAAAGAAAAAAAGCCAACTAAAAAGACTACAAAGAAAGGATAATTTTTTCTTAAAAACCAATCCCGAGTTTTAGCCAGATTCCCCATTGCTCAAACGCAGCACTGTCGCGTGCAAATTCATATGAACCGCCAACACCAATAGTACCCGGACAATTATCAACTTCACCCGTGTAACACAGTGCACCATAAACGGTGTGTGTTGAAGCACGTGGATGCGCAGCAGAATCTAAATTGAAATTTTGCGCAGTAATTGGTGTGAACACAGTATCACTTGGTACTTTGTTTGGGCCAGTTGCTGCTTGGCAAATAGTTGCTTGACTTGCAGACACTGCATTTTCAATTGGATTGGCCGTAATATCAAAAATAGCTATATTATTTTGACAAGCAATGTCATGAATAGTTTCGTGATTGCGCCACCAATAATTATAGCCAACTTCAATTCCCCAGTTGCAAAATTCATAGTGAATTGCTGACCACAGTTGGAATTGACTGTTTGGACACACACTCACTTCTTTTGTTAAACAATTAACTCCCGGAAATGGTTCAGTTGAATTACCTGCAGCAACAATTTGTAAATACCGAGACCACTGACCATTGTTGCATAAATTAAATGTACGCATTTCTTTTGCCGAAAATACATAACGATAATCACACGTGGTCATCCAGTTCAAAAAGTGATCGTCATTAATCCACCCACCAAAGTCAGCAAAAAGTCCTACACCAAAACTTGCATGCCGACTGCCAATAATTGGTTCGAATAAATATTCAATGTTTTCTTTTTTTCCGGTTGGAATAGTTGCAAGTGTATACAAACCAAAATGATTTTCGTCGTCCCAATACCAGTTGTATCCTAATTTTAATTGCACATCATCGACGCCGGACTTATGCATACTCTCACAATTAAGTTTTGCAAAATTCCAATCACTGTTATTAAATGCTTCCGTAGCCGTTTTAAAATTCCCCGTGCCTTCAATGACTAAGTTTGATTCTTGTAAATTCAATGATTGTTGGACACGCGCAAACACAAAGGAAACACTCGCCCATAAGTTGTAACATAATGGATCAAGATTAATATAAAGAAGTGAATGCAAACCACCGACAGAACGTGTTGGCCTCATGCACAATTGAGAACTAAAAGAAATCTCATCAGTGCCGGTTAAACCAATCCATTGCGAACCAACATTGCCTGTTCCGTCTTGTTTAACTGCAACTGATGATAATGAACTCGATAAAAAATAATTGGTCAAAAAATCATTATTAGTTGTGCCCATATAAAACGGTGTAACATAAAAACCAAGAGAAAAATCTTCATAATAATTCAGCATGCTGTGATAAATGTGATAATTGTTGAATGCAAATTCCAGTACGCCATTGCATGTTAACGAACGCGGTACAAAAATAGTTCGTGCACGTAAATCATTTTCACATTCAGAACTAATAATAAAAAGTGGCAAAACGCTCCAAAAGATAACCATTTTTTTTAACATAGTATAAAAATTATTTAATTTCATAGTTGAGCCTTTGATGACAAAAAAGAAGTGGAAGTTCGTTAAAATAAAATAAACCCATCTCTTTTACAATAACACGAAAAAACGGCAAGTGAAAATCGCTCCGCTCGCAAGAACCCTTCGACAAGCTCAGGGCGAACGGATTTTTTTCTATTTAGCTTCATATTTTTAACTTGTAAAATTAGTATAAATGCTATGCTTATTCTTTATGGAATTTTATAAAGTTTTAATTCCCGTTCGCCCTGAGCTTGTCGAAGGGTCTTTGCGAACGACAGAATAGTTATTGCTCCTCAACTTATTTATTGATACCCTGTAACAGATCATTGATCACAACCTATATGGTACAAGGGGCGCTAAAGCATACCACGCCCCTTGTATTGTTAATGTCACTTAAAAGGACACATCATATGAAATTACTTTTTGCACCATGGCGTTCAGACTATTCAACCAGTTCTGATGGAACAAAAAAGGAAAATGCTACTGAAAGTGAATGTGTTTTTTGCTCTCACTGCAGTACAGACAATAAAGAACACAATAAAAAACATTACATACTTGAACAAACTAATAGCAGCATTGTTATTTTGAATTTGTATCCTTACAATGCTGGTCATCTTTTAATCGTACCCAAAAAACATACCGCTACACTTGATGCTCTTACACAGGAAGAACGTGCCGAATTAATGGAACTTACTAGCAAATATAATAAATTGCTTGTCAATGCTCTGGGTGCACAAGGCATTAATGTTGGAATGAATTTAGGTAAAGCTGCGGGCGCAGGAATTCCTTCTCACATTCATATTCATTTGTTGCCCCGCTGGATTGGTGATACTAACTTTATTGCAACCCTGGGTAATACAAAAACAATTTCTTTTGATTTAAATGAAATATATCAAAAGTTAAAGGCTGCCCTCTAGCTCATAGAAGTTGATACAATTTCCTAAACAAGCTATCATTAATAGATATATACAATATAAAATATGTAATTTTGTGATCACTCAAATACCTGGGGCCTTCAATGAAATTCAGAGAAATACGAAAAAAGTTTTTTGATTTTTTTGTTAAACATGGCCACACAAAAGTTCCGAGTTCATCACTTATCCCCGCACAAGATCCAACACTTCTTTTTGCCAATGCTGGTATGAACCAGTTTAAAGATATTTTTTTAGGTCTTGAAAAACGCAGTTATAACCGTGCTGTTTCAATTCAAAAATGTGTTCGTGCAGGCGGAAAACACAACGATCTAGATAACGTTGGATTCACCAAACGCCATCTCACTTTTTTTGAAATGATGGGAAACTTTTCTTTCGGTGATTATTTTAAAAAAGAAGCGATTCAATTTGCGTGGGACTTTTTAACTAAAGAAATGAAACTTCCCAAAGAAAAATTACACGCGACAGTTTTTGAAACTGATGATGAATCATACAACATTTGGAAAGATGTTATTGGTCTACCGGAAGAACGAATTCATCGACTTGGCGCTTCAGAAAACTTTTGGCAAATGGGTGACACCGGACCATGCGGACCGTGCACTGAAATTTTATTTGATCGCGGACCTGAATACGGCTCTGGCACTACACACGGTGATGTTGTAACTGAAGGTGATCGTTATTTAGAAATTTGGAATCTTGTTTTTATGCAATATGACCGGCAACCCGACGGCACGGACAAACCGTTGCAAGCAAAAGGCGTTGATACGGGCATAGGACTTGAACGCCTTGCGTTGATTGTGGAAAATAAAGATTCAGTTTTTGATACTGATCTATTTAGCGGCATCATAAAAAAAATCGAAAAACTTACCGATTTAAAATATAACGAACAAGATGATAAAACTAAAGCAGCATTTAACGTGCTTGCTGATCATGTGCGTTCAGCGTCACTTTTAATTGCTGACGGTGCTGCACCTTCAAATGAAGGACGTGGCTATGTCCTACGCAAAATTATTCGTCGTGCTGCGTTGTTTGCACAAAAATTAGAAGCTCCGGATATTTTTCCTAAACTTGCCAAAGCGTTCATTGATGAAATGAGTTATATTTATCCTGAACTCAAAACAAATGAAAAAATTATTATCACTATTTTAGAAAGTGAAATTGCAATATTCGCTCAAAACCTTGTGCGCGGGCAAGCAATGCTGCACGATTATTTAAAAAAAAATCAAGAAACCAAAGTTGTTTCAGGCGAGCAAGCATTTAAATTATATGACACATTTGGATTCCCCATTGAAATCATTCATTTGATGGCAGGTGAACACGGATTTACCGTCAACACATCCGGTTTTGATGAACACATGAAAAAACAAAAAGAACAATCGGGCGCAAAAAAAATAGACGAACTTGCACACATTAATTTAGACGAAGACATCAGTACAGAATTTACCGGCTATCAAGAATTAGAAACTGAATCACGAATTTCAGCACTCATAAAAGATAACAAAGTTGTTGATGAAATAAATGCTGACGAGACCTGTTGGGTTGTTGTACAAAAATCTCCATTCTTTATTGTTGGTGGTGGACAAGTTCCTGACAATGGGTGGATTACGATTGGCGAAAAACGAACGCCAATTATTGCAGTACGTTTTATCAATAAAGCAATTGCCGCACAAATTAAAGCACCTGTAGACATGCACATCGGCGACACGGTAACTTCAACGGTACACGAGCAAATGCGTACCGATGCAATGAAAAATCACACCGCAACACATTTGTTACAATCAACACTCATTCAACTTTTTGGTAAACAAATAAAACAATCAGGATCATTAGTACATCCTGATTATTTACGTTTTGATTTTACCTATCACAGAAATTTAACTTCTGATGAAATTAAACAAGTTGAAGATTTAGTCAACGAAAAAATTAGAGAAAACATTCCACTCTGCGTTGAGCAAACCACACTCAAGGATGCTCTAAATCGTGGGGCACTCGCATTCTTTGGTGATAAATATAATCCTGAAGAAGTTCGCCTTGTTCAAATCGATGATTTTTCAGCTGAACTGTGTGGCGGAACACACGTACCAGCAACTGGTGTCATCGGCACGTTTAAAATTATTGAAGTGACCGCTCTTTCTGCAGGACACCGAAGAATTGTTGCGGTGACTGGTCCAAAGGCAATTAGATTGTTCCAAGACGTTTTTGATACTTCAAGGAAATTGAGTCAGGAATTTAAAGTAAAACGCGATGAAGTTGTAAGTGCAGTTGAAAAACAAAAAGAACA
>JABSSP010000037.1 GCA_013213985.1 Candidatus Babelota bacterium
ATACTTTTAACTGAACCGCCATCAACTAACACATCAGTGCACAAACCTTGGGCACGTAATTCATCTGCCAATAAAAGCGCAAGCACTTGCTGTTTGTCAGAAAGTGGCATTACAACATGAAGTGCTGGTTGTTGTGGCAAAACAAGTTTATCTTGAATAGGTTCTAATAAAAGCAACAAACGCTCAATGCCAATTGCTGCACCAAGTGATGGCATATCTTTTGGGCCGCCCAGTATTTCTACTAATTGATCGTAACGGCCGCCCGCACAAAACGCACTTTGTGCACCTAAGTTTTCACTCACAAATTCAAAAACCGTTTTGTTGTAATAATCAAGGCCACGCACAAGTGTTGGGTTGTGTGAAAAAGAAACTGACAACAAATCTAAATATTCTTGTAATTGTTCCCATTCTTTTTTCGACTCTTTGCTCAAGTGATCAACCAGGTGCGGTGCACCACGATAAAGAGTTTGACACTCGGGATTTTTACAATCAAAAATTCGCATAATGTTGCTATCTTTACGTGTTTGACAAAAACCACATAATGCATCAATATTTTTTTCTAAAAACGTTTTTAAAACAGCAGTATATTTTTTGCGATCTTCGTACGTTCCTAAAAAATTAATATTGAGTGCGTAATTATCTAAATTAAATTTTTCATGAAACAACCGATCAAGCATCATAATAAGTTGTGCATCTTGCGCTATTGATGCCGAGCCAATAATTTCTATGGTTGTTTGGTGAAATTGGCGATAGCGCCCTTTTTGTGGTCGCTCATAGCGAAACATCGGGCCGGTAGAAAAAACTTTCCATGGAAGACGTGTAATAGTGTTTTCAATAAATGCACGAACTGTCGGTGCAGTTGCTTCTGGGCGCAAGCATAGAGTTTCTTTTCCGCCTTCTACAGAAGGCTTAATAATGAACATTTCTTTATTGACTACATCGGTAACCGTTCCGAGTGAACGCGTAAATAATTCGATGTGTTCTAATACAGGTGTTTTAATTTCAGAAAAATGATACGAGATCAAATGATCATGTATTTGACTAATAGCGTAATTAAAAAGTGTTGTATCAATAAAATCTTGAGTACCTTTAACACGATTAATCATCTATACACCTTTAGCATTATAGTTTTTTTTACTTATATTACGTACTTTTTTCAGTGTACCATAGGCACCACAAAAAATCTCTCGCGTTGGACTGTAGAGTGGTATCCTTTCACAGGATATATAAATTCTCTCATTAGCTTATTGACAAACAAAAAACAATCGTCGTAGGATATGATCAGCGATGAGAAAAAATTTTAGAGTAGAAAAAAGGAGAATCGTAATAATGCGTACACCCATAAAAAAGAGTATTGTACTGTTTGCCTTACTGGTCACCATGGCACACCATGCATACGGCTTAAAAATTAAAAGTATTAATAATTCACCCGCTTCATTGCAACGAGCAAAAACAGCACTCAATAATGCGATAGCACAAAATAATGTGAAACGCGCTGGGGCTATCATTCAACGACTTGAAGATATTGGCCTGTCTGAAAAAGCACACGAGTACAAACAATATGTGCAAAATATACTAGATCAGCAAGAAACAGAACACTATGCACAAGTTGATGAAATGCCATATGTCCCGAGATCGAAATCACAAAAAACCAGGGAAACCACACCACCAACGCACAATTATACGCCGAATGACTACGCAGAAATCACACCGCCGGTACAAGATTACAGATCACACGATCCTTCTCAAGATCAGATCATTTATCCTCGAGATCAAAGTTTAAAACTTTCTCAGGCACTTCAAGAATATCGCCAACGAATCTCTGACCTTGAAAAACGTTTAAGAAGATCAAACCAAACACTGTCAATTTCACAAAACAATGCAAATACGTTTCAGGATCAATTACGTCAAGCGCAAGAGTCATGCGCTCTACTTCGCGAAAAACACAGAAAAAGCGCTGAACACATTGATCAATTAAATACGCAAGTTACATCTGCTGTGCAAAATCAACAACAATGCAGAGAAGAACTACTTGCTGAAAGAACCCGCGTTGCACAGATAGAACCGCTTCATGTGCAAGTTACAGAATTACAACAACAACTCAATGAAGGTTATCAGGAAAATGAACAATGCACGCTACAAATTGAAAGCATGCAGCATGAATTAGCCAAGACACAACAAGAATTAACAGAAAGAAACGTTAACAAAAGAAACCTTGAAACATTACAACAAGAACTTACTAACCTCATGCAAGAACGTAATGATCTGTGTGAACAACTTACTGATACACACAACCAATGCACAGAATTACAAGGAAACGCAGAAAAATTAGAAAAGCTGGGCAACTTACTCGCTCAAAGCGAATGTAAAATTGCAGAATTATACCGCGACCAACGACGAGAAGGTGAACACGTACGCAAGGAACATAATAATGAAATGCAAGAACTATATGCTAAGCTCGCACTTGTTGAAGACCGCATGCAAGAAACAGTTGAATGTGCGCAAGCACGCGAATCAGAAATCATCGATGCAGCACGAATCAAATTTAAAGAAATGAAAGGACATACCTGTGCACTTGAAGAACAACTCGCACAAGCTGATGACAAATATACTTATGGTATGGCCAGCCTTGAAGAGCAAATAAATGTTGCCTGCGAACAATTGGCTGCAAAAGAATGCGAGCTAGAAAATCAAAAAGTATGTGGTTCAAATGTACAACAACAATATGAGTCAACCTTACAAGAATGTTGCGAACTACAAGAAAAAGTTGCACAAACTGAACAAACCTGCCAAGACATGGAACAACGCATAGAGTTACTGCGTAATGATGCACTTGATAAAGAAGAAACACTCACTATTAAATGCGCTCACGTTGCTTCTTTAGAAAAAGAATTGGGTAATCTTCAAGACGCAAGGGAAAATTACAACACCATACAAAAAGCGCTCAGTGAAACTACTGACTTACTCGCAGCTGCACAACGCGAATGTGAGCAAACATGCATTGAAAAAGATTCACTGGCATACCAATGCACTCAAGTAGAAGGAAAATGGAGAACCACTGAAGCTGAACTTGCCTGCATCACACAAGAACGGGACGAACATGCTGAAGCTGCAAGCCACTTAGTAAATCAACTCAGAGAAACTGAACAAGAATGCCAAGAAAAACTGCAACTTGCGCAGGCGCGTGAAATACAAATCATCGCACAAGGCAAAGAGAGCATTGCAAAGATAACTGAAATGGCACAAACAAAATTTGCTCACTTTAAAGAAACAAATGAACAACTACGCGATCAACTTACACAAGAATGTGAAAAATACGCACAAACACAAGGATGCCTAGATGAAGTCCAAGAAAAATGCACGCTCACACAACAATGTTATGATCAAGATGTAGAACAATGGACTAAAAAAGTGTGCGGATTAGAAACCGAACGTGATTACTTAGAAAGTGGAAACGCAGAGCTTGCACAACAAATGCGCGATCGTGAAGACCACTGGAACAATGAGCTTGCATCAACTATTGCGCAGTGGCAAGATCAAGTACAAGAAACTGAAGGTACATGGCAATCTAAACTTGCAATGGCGCAAGAACGCGAACAACAACTGGTTGCTGCAGGTAAAGAAAGTATAAAAAAGGTCTCCAGCATAGCTGAGCAAAAGTTCAATACCTTCAAGCAACAGCAGGAAGACTTGCGTACAGAGCTTGCCGGAGTGAGGCAACAAGTTAAAAACGAATTACGAAATCGACTCAAAAAACAACTTGAAGCAATGGATATCAAGCTTAGCCAATTTAAAGATACGCCACAAGGTGATATGCTGTTTGCATAGAAGCTTAGCTCAGGAGTTTTAGAACTTCCAAAGGGGCGCCTGTATGGCACCCCTCTTTTTTGTATAAAATCCATCTATTTTCTCTGTAGAAATACCTCGTTTCTACAGAGAAAATTCCCTATAAACACTATTCTCTTCCTGGTTTTATTGATTATTTGTACTTATTTTTGTTAATATAATTATGTACGATACTATTTGTATCTATTGGATATCTTAATAATACCAATAGCCCAAGTAGATCGAATAAATGAAACAATTATACCTAATAAAAAAAGGATACCACCATGAAAAATACTAAAAAATATGTTTTAGGGCTTCTTGCCCTGCTAATAGGGGCAAGCGCTCA
>JABSSP010000038.1 GCA_013213985.1 Candidatus Babelota bacterium
AAAATATGGGCGATGTCGTAGTTAAGTTCACGCATAATGGCAAGTGCCGCACGGTGCATAGGCTGCAAGTGTTCACTTTTAACGCGATACTTACCTTCAAGTTGACGAACTAATAATTGTGAATCAGAAAGAATTTGGATTAGATCTTGGGCATCAGCTTGTTGTTTAACAAAAAAAAGGCCAAGCAATAATGCAAGATATTCTGCTTGGTTATTTGTTTTTATACCCACAAAAAAACCTCGGTGCACAACTGGTTCACCTTCTTTAGTCAAATATATACCAACGCCTGCTGGACCAGGGTTGTTGCGTGACGCACCATCAAAAAAAAGCTTCCAATGAGCAGAAGCTTTTTTTTCTTTTGGTCCGCCACCAAATAAGCTCATTTGTTTTGTGTCACTCATGAGTTTTATTCCGAACCTTTTTGTTTCATATAAATGAGTCGATAACAGGCTTTGCATTGAACCAAGGCTTTTTTTTCTAGCCGTGACATATCTTGAGGAGAAATAATATAAAAGCAGCCGCCACAACTGATTCCGTCAACAACGGGAACAACAGGATTGGTCACTCGACCTCTCATCACTTTGTACCGCTCCAGCCATTCTTCTGGAACACCTTTTTGCTTGTCATCACGAGACGCATCACGAGTTTCAACTGTTGCTTGCGCCTCTTTTATTTCTTTTTCTTTTTGTTCAATAAGTTCTACAACTTCTTTTATTTCTTCTTCTGCTGCTGCCTTTTTATGCGCATGTGCTTTTTTTGCGCTTTCAAGTTTATTCCACGCAGCAATCAGCCCTTCTTCCAGATCCATTTGTTGCTGTTTGAGTGTTGTAATTTCGGAAGTAGCAGATTCATATTCTTTTTGGTTTGTTGCATTATCAAGATGGTTTTTTTGATCTTTTTCACGAGCGTCAAGAGTTTGCATTTCAAGTTCTTTTTCATCAACCGTTTTACGCGCTTGAACCATCTGCTCATGCACCGCTTGCAGGGCATCTTCAATACCCTTTTTTTTATCTTCAAATTGCTGCAACTCATCAAGACTTTTTTTTATTTTTTTATCTAAAGAAATGGTTTCTTGATCAAATTTAATAAGATCAATAAATGTACCGAACGGATCATGTTCCATATTTGCCCAACTCCTAGTATCGGCACTTTAACGTACGCGTTGTGCTCTTGAGAAAACACATCAAGGATGGTGGGCCCACCAGGATTTGAACCTGGGACCTCTCGGTTATGAGCCGATTGCTCTGACCGACTGAGCTATGGGCCCCTGCCACCAAATCGTGTATACTTCATTTAGAGTAAAGGAAAACTACGAATTTGTGAAGTCAAGTAAAGAAAAAACATATTAAATATGTGCCTTTTCATCCCGAAAATGTTATAGTAACGAAAACAAAAATACCATCGTATTTTTACCAAGGACAGATATGAATAACATAAATACTTCCCAAGACAACAAAAACGCAAATAATTTTTCAGTCATGGCATTTATAAAATCAGCCTTACATGATTTAAACAATAACCTGGGTCCTATTTCACTAATAGGACTAGCTCTTAGTATTGTTGTAGTGCCTATTTATTTGTTTGAAAAAACTGCCTTTATGCAAGCATTTCTATCGGGTTCTTTTTTTGAACCAAAAATTATTAGTATTATCACACTCGCTAGTCTAATTACTGTCTATGTAACATTCGCCTTAACACTTGGTTTATATAAGAGCTTATACGAAAATTCCTGACATCTTAAAAAGTTGAATGGATGCAGCGATTTGTAAGAATGCTAACGAAAATTCAATTGTCTTTGCCCAACATATTTTGAGGCCTCTATACCAAGCAAACCAACCAAAAGTTCTTTCTACGACCCAGCGATATGGCGGATGAAATTTTGGTTTCATTTTTGATCTCCTAATATTAGTTGCAGCAAGAAGTGCAATGTTAAGTTTCTTGCAGATAGAACGAAGTTTTTTTACATCAAAAGCACTATCAGCTGCAATTATTCTGATTTTTTTTGATAATCTCATAACTTTTAGTACGGGTTCTAATAATTTGTTATCATGTTGATTGGCAGGAGCTATACCGACAAAAAGTGGCGCTCCTTTTCGGTCAACCAGAAGAGATACTAAATATTTTTGCTATTACGTCTACGGTAATACTCCCTCACCTTTACTATCATTTTTTGAAAAATTCCAAGTCTACACCACCTCATAAATTTTCCGTGAACCGTACTGGAACAACCATATTTTTCAGGAAGATTGTGCCATTGAATACCTGTTTTCAAAACAAAAATTATTCCATTAAACGCTTTTTAAAATTGCATCAAAGGTATTTAGTACTTTACTTCTTATGCACGTTCTTACTAGCGGGCGATACAAGGACATTGTTGAGTTTTTTAACTGCAGGGTTAAATCTTTAGATGAATAGTATTTACGCCTGTGATTATGACGCTTTTTAACTGATAAAAGATGCTTGTAAAATACTTTTAGTTCAATCCACTTCCAATGAGTTTTTTCTATATGATGCCTTTTATTTGCCCTGCGAATTTTTTTACTCTGATTTTCAATTATTGCAGGAAGATCACTGACTCTTAGATTAATCTTTTTTCGCAATGGTGCAATAACAAAATAATGACCACCGATAAAAAGGCCGTGAGCTTTTTTATAATTG
>JABSSP010000039.1 GCA_013213985.1 Candidatus Babelota bacterium
AAATTTCCTCTTTGCCGGACAAATTATTGGTTACTTTGATCATATCCCATCTCATTACATAGAAATTATTATCATGTAGTTGACATTATCGAGTATGCGCTCTTTGCAAAATCGTGTATACTTCAATCATAATTGCACGTTACATATTATACAAATGTCATCATAAACCATGGCACATCCATGTTACATGCGACGTGAATAAAAAATAAAATATAAATAAAGAAATAGAAGCAGCATCGACAGCGCCAGGAGCCTATAGATGAAACAAATAAAACAGAAAAAAAAATTTGCTACACTTTTTGTGTTATCAACAGTATTGATTGCACAGCTCAACGCACATAGCGGACATAATCATGACCACGCAGACCACACACACAACACACCAACAAATAGTAATCAAGTACAACCAGCGCAATCAATACCACGAATAATTAGTGACATTATTGTCACAGGAAATGTGCACATTTCAACAAGAACAATTATAAGTATTTTAAAAAGGTTGGGTTATAGTGTCGGTCAACCATTTAAACCGCTGCTTACACGCACTGCAATTAATACACTGTATTACGAACTTAATTTCTTTGGCAACATTTCTTTATATGTACGACCGCGGCCCAACAACGAATTAGAACTGCACGTTGTTTTAGAAGAAATGTATCCACTCAAAGAAGTTATTATTGAAGATAATAGACAATTAACCCGAAAAGATATCGATGAAAAAATTAATTTTGCCGATATACCCGCGATAGACGCCCATAGACTAAAAATGGTCGCCCAACAAATAAAAAATTTATACATTGAACGTGGCTATCATGCAACAATTGTTGACAGTGAATTACAAGTTGACAGCAGTGGTGCGGCAACAGCAATTTTTACCATCACTGAATGCCGAAAATCACTCATCAAAAGAATATCGTTTTGCGGAAATGAAAACGTAAGCAGCAAAACGTTGCGCAGCATTATTTACTCACGTGAAGATTGGCTCCTGAGCTTTATGGACAAAGCAGGCATCTATCAAGTTGATCGTCTTGAAGGCGACAAACAAATGATTGAACAATATTATCAAAACCACGGATATTTAAACGCACGCGTAATCGACGTTATTCAAGAAGTTGACCCCTGCACTCAAAATTTTTCAATTACCTTTGATATTGACGAAGGCGCACAATATTGCATTAGCAATGTGAGTATTTCAGGAGAAAATTTAATTCCTGAACAAAACTTACTTGCTCGTATTCCTTTGTGGCCAGGAATGATGTATTCCCGCCAACGTGTTGTTGACACCATCAGCGTGATCGAAGCAATGTGGGGAAACTTTGGCTATATTTTTGCGCACGTTGACCCGTCAATTGTTCCTAATGATGAAGACAAAACTGTTTCAATTTCATTTAGTTCTGATTTAGGAAATCAAATTTACTTAAATAGAATTACCGTCAGGGGAAACAGAAAAACGCGTGACCGCATTATTAGGCGCCAATTAACACTTGAAGAAGGTGGTCTTTTATGCACTAACATGATGGAGTCTTCAAAAAACAGAATAGAATCTCTTGGTTATTTTGATGTTCAAGACGGCGTTAACTGGAAAACAACTCGACTTGATGATGATCTTGCTGATCTTGAACTTGTCGTAAAAGAAGCGAAAACCGGAAACGCAAGTTTTCAACTCAGTCTTGGTGGATCTGAGACAACATTGTCTTCTCCGTTGAGCGGAATTGCAGTAGAATTTTCAATCTCCGATACAAACTTATTTGGTGAAGGTATTCGGTTTAATGCGGTCAGTAAAATATCACGAGACGAAAAAACATTCCTCTTTAACTTCACTGAACCATGGCTGTTTAACAAACCTATTTTTGGCGCACTTGATTTCTATCACCAACGTTACAGCTATGATGAATTTAAATTGGCAAACGCCGTACATGAACGCCACACGGGTGGGTCGATCACTACAGGTTTTGTATTGGGATATAACCACGCGCTGCTTGCTGACACGTATTTCCGATTCACGTCTGGAATTGAAAGCCTGAGCTACAACCGACGGCCTCGAGCAATAATTTCTAATGGCCTTACCTACGCTGAAATTATACTCTCACGCTCCATTTACGATACACTTTTATGCAAAATGTTTGACCCTGGCGTATTCGGTTGGCTTGCAGTACAAATAGGTCAAGATAAAAAAAATCATCCTATGCATCCAAGTAACGGATATGCATGGACCTTACGATCATACACTGCGCTGCCAACACGTTTGAGCAGAATAGCATTTAACAAAATTGATTTTGATGCACACTACTTCACACCGCTCATCGGCGCTTATGATTTAGTATTCCACCTGCACGGAAATATAGGTCTCATTTCACCATTTAACAATCGAGTCGTTCCGTACAATGAATTGTTCCACATTGGTGGCCCAGCAAGTGTACGTGGATTTAAATATGGTGAAATTGGTCCACAATTTTGTGTCCGAGATGTTTGTGATTCCATCGGTGCAACACGAGCATTTTTCGTAAATGCAGAACTTATTTTTGCCATAACCCAAGACTTAACCATGAAAGGTGTTCTCTTTTATGACGGTGGTGCTGGCTGGAAAAATCCGTACACTAATGATTTTGTCTGCGAAGTAAAACCAGACAAGACGGTCGAATTTTTTAAAATTAGAGAAACCAATTTATTACGCAACAATGGTATAAATTATAGACATTCAGTTGGTTTCGGCATCCGTATGCTTAATCCAGTTCCACTACGCATTGATTGGGGATTCAAGCTGGACAAACGCCCAGGCGAATCAGGACACGAAGTACACTTTAATATGAGTTATGATTGGTAACAATACTTAAATAACAACAACTATAGCAAGTGAGAACATCATTAAAAAAATGCATTCTATTATAACAGGCCTAATTGTTATTGGATCTATCTCCCATCAAGCACACGCCTTTTGGCCCTTTACTAACAATAAAATTCTTGAAGAAGAAATTAACCAGACTAAACTACCAAATCAAAATGAAACAACTCAAGAAGTTGGAATACCTCTCAATTTAATTTCTTTTTTTATCTGTACGCTATGCCAACAATCACCAGGCGCTGAATGTCAAGATCCTTGTGGATGGCTTATGAACCACAGAGCGGAAGTTCATGATGTAAATCATGAAAAAAATAATATTCGTTATTACCTTGAACATTTACGTTATGTATGCAACACGGATGACTCAGATTCAGCCGATAAAGTTTCCATAATGCAACGGACTAAGCATCTGTTTTGTTTTTTAAGTAAATCTCTTTGTTTATGCACTAAAAAAGACACTCCTCACTGCGCTTCTCGTCCTACAAATATTTGTAAAAAACAGATTAAAAAAAATAAAATAAAATTTGCACAAGACGCAAGTTTTGCAGATAAGCTCGCTCTCAATTATTGGTACACAAAAAATGTTTTTGATATTGCAATAAATCCTCAAGACATGACCAACATAGAACAAGAGGATGAGCAAATGGCTCGAGTAAATGAACTTATTGAAAATATACAACACGACATGCGTAAAGCGGATCCTGAAATATGCATTCACTTTATTAAAAGCGGAGAAACAACATTACCCAAAACGTATGACGAAGAAACAAAAAATGCAACACATGCACAAATCAAACAGCTTATTGATCGACATTATTTTGTTCATGTAAACGAAGAAGCCCATTAATTATTTTTAGTTTATTTTTCCTCCTTATTTGTTAAGCCACCAACGCCTTAAAGGTTCTGGTGGTTTAACTATTGTTACAACATACTTGTATTGCTTAGACTCAATGGTGTGGTAGTACAATTTTCAATACAAAGGAAAAGTAATAATGAAGTCTGTGTATGCATATCTTGCACTTGTTTCAAGCATGATAAGTGCCACAGAAAAAATGGAACCTATTGCACCACCAACACTTAAATTTCCGTTGCATTTTGCTGTCACAAGAAGTTGTAGGCTTCCAATACGCGGAACAACAGAGCCAAACTTTTATGTATGTTTTTATATTGATGATGTTTTGGTTGGTGAAACGAAATCTAACTATGATGGATCTTTTAGTTATCGTCTCATTGGTGAACATACATTAAAACGCGGAATATATACGCTCACCGTAGTGGCTACCGATCCAAACAATATTACTCGCACATCAAAAACTACTATAACGTTTGCTGTATCTGACTGTGGATACTATGATTCATTGTATGCACAGCAATTTATAATAAAAATAATTGCTAACTCTTGGAGGGAAAAAAATGAAACAAATGCACATCATGTCTATATTTCTTATTACACAAGGCATTTTAACTGTCGGGCATGTATACAGAACTAATCGTTGGGAAAGACAAAATACCATTACTCAACAACTGCAAGGTGAATATGATCAACTTATGGACAACAAAGACGAATTCGAACAACAACTGTACGTAGCAAAATCAAGTGTTAAAAAATTTGCCCTGAATCAACTTAAAATGAGAGCTATCAGAGAAGATCAAGTTCGTACACTGCCAGCATAGAATAAAACAATACAAATTATGTATGCGCTGCCATCGCACAATTAATTTCAACCTGTAAGCCAGACAATTCATTGCGCAGCGCATCATACAGGGCTAAAGCAGACGCACTACTATTATGAGTATGTGCTTTTTCTTTTATGCTATTAAAATACGTGATATGAGCATCTGCAGCAGCACCCTGTAGTTCCACTGCTGCACGCGGTTCGCCTCCACTCACCCTACTCATATGCATGCTAAATACTTTCTCGTCTTCGGTTTGAAAAAAGAAACGAACAAGGTGGTCGCCCTCAAGTTTAATCACAACATTTTTACATGTCACTGTTTCTTTTTGGTCAATTATATCATCTGGCAACGCGTCATAATCAAATTGGCAAACAAGTTCATCTATTAAAAATATTTTATCAAAACACAATCCGTGTAACGCTGTGAAGGCTTTAAAAAGTTCGGTATGTGCAACACCTTCTGCATGCAAGCTGCACAAATGGTGTACTGCTTCACCCGGTAAAATAGAAATAAATTGAGGCACTATGTCACTGCATACTTTAATTGGTGCAGCAACCAATGGTGTATCGACTAATACAAAACGTGTTTGGTCATTCAATTCAATATCTTTACTTAATGATTGTTTAAATGCAACAAGCAACGCACTAATTTTAGTTGTATTGGATGGAAACAACGTAATGAAGGCATCTGATTGAGGTAAGCGCACTACAGGCAGATTGGCAATTCGTGGTGGTCCAACATAGGTAGCAGCATCTAATAAATAATCAAGTGCGTACGGTGCATACCCCCCTTGTTCCAGTTCATAAAAAAAACTTTCCCAATCGCTGCCATGATGAACTTTGATAGACCAGGTACCGTCCGTTTCATCAAACACTAAATCATCTGGGGACAAAAAATCACCATATGAAAGTTCTTTTGTCCAGCAACCGTAGCCCATACATGGATTGTCGGTCAAACAATTAATCACAATCATATAATTGTATTTTGAGGAAACTCCCTCAACCTGATATGGTTCGTGCGCATGAATGCCACCGCCAAAACAAGTTGAATAAAATAAGGTATGCGTTTTAATTTCGTCATTAAAAAAAGAAAGTGCTGATCTAAATTCTGACAACGTTAAATCAGCAATGGTTGATAAAGAACAAACTTCTGAACCTGCCCACTGACTATTATCGCCATGACCACTTAAATAAATATTCCATGAATGGGATGTATCATCTTGATCGTCAACAAAAATAGCACGTAATACATCAACAAAACTGCTTTGACCACGTACCATATTTTTAAAATGCAAAAGCGATATGTCTTCAGGATTTGTCACACGAATAAGATGATCAATATGTAAACCGCAGTCTCGTTTTATTTGCGCACTATTCTGTGGAATGAAAAGATAAAAAAGATCATTAATGTTGTAGACATTCCACTCGAGCGGATTAAAATCAATTAAATAAAAAGGCAACAATTGCGAAATGTGTCTCGAGTCTTTTACTAATTTATTTTGCTGCCACAAATCATCACACGCATGCTCTGAACAAAACTCTTGATTCACTTGTTCAGCCACCAGTGCTTTATTTTCTACGATATCTGTACTATACCGACCAAAAAAGTTAAACCAATAATTAATGCGCTCATTAACTCGCACATAATGATCAAGATATTTTCGTTCATCACTATTGTTAACTGCTGCACAAGAAGCAAATTCTTGCCTGCGCTCTACAAAATTTTTCCAAAGCGAGTAACTAACCAACATAGGAGCACTTTTTGTATGTAATGCAGATATCAATTCCATAGATAAAGCCATAGCATAATCATTTGCTACGTTCTCAAAACCTTGATCTAACAATATAATAAGATTACGAAAGTCTGTGCCATCACACTGCGCAGGTTGACCAATCAATACATTGAAACTCACCAACATGATAAAAAAGTTACGCATGAGTCCCCCCTGGACAAAAAATGCTTACCTTAGGCGCATATACATAATTCACTTTAAATTAAAATAACAAATATAAAAAAATAAATGCAAGAAAAATGAAAAAATATACATATAATCGTTATAAAATACTTCTAAGGAGGAATCAAAAAATGAAAAAGTGCTCACGTACGCGTGATTATCCTCTTGATAGGTCAACAATCGGACAATCACTCCTTGTTTTTATACAAAAGCTATCCTAAGATAAAGGGAGCAATGCAAAAAAGGACATAAGAATGAAAAAATATACTCTCCTACTTGGAATTTTTGGGTCTCTCTTTTCTCCGTTGGCACGGGCCAATACACAGCCAACAAAAAAAGGGGAATCACGTACGTTTCTCTTTACGCATCCGGTCAATCTCAACACATCAGCTCGGCGATCAATGTGG
>JABSSP010000004.1 GCA_013213985.1 Candidatus Babelota bacterium
AACGGTATCATTACTTTTTAGCTGCAAGTTTTGCCTGCTTTGTTCTTGAGTGGTTACTATGATAAAAAAAGTATTTATAAGTTTTGTTTTATTTTTTTCGAACAATCTTTTTTCATTTTCACTTATTTCTTCTTATGATCGTGCTACAGTTGCGGCACAAAAAGGTCAATGGAACGAAGCAAAAAAAGAATATGTGCATGCGCTTATTGATCAACCGCAAAATGCAGATCTTTTGTATGATTTGGGCGTGGCGTCATATCAGACAGAAGATTTTGATAAAGCTGATGCGTATTTTAAAAAAGCAGCTGAACATGCCAGTGATAATGCCCAATTAAAAGAACAAGCATATTTTAATCGTGGCAATACATTGGTCAAACGTAAAAAATTAAAAGAAGCATTAGAACAGTATGAAAATGCACTTGCATTAAATCCTGATAATGAAAAAGCTGCGCATAATCGTGAAATTGTTAAAGCATTGTTAGAAGAAGAAAAACAACAAGATGGTGACAATAATTCACCGGGTGGTGATCAAGGGAATCAGCAACAACAAGAGCCTGGAAATGGCGGTGATAATTCGCAAGATAATCAATCTGGCAATGATGAACAAAATAATGAGCAAGATCAAGAAAATGGCGAAGATCAGGAAAATAATCAAAACGATAATTCAAAGAACGAAAACTCCGAACAAAAAGATTCCCAAGACGAGCAAGGGGGTGACGGTTCGCACGAGAGTGAAGATGACGTAGATAGGGAAGACGACGGGGATGACCATCAAGACGAACAATCCCAACATGATTCGAGTTGGGATACTGACAATGATGCGCAAAACAAAGACGAGGGACAACAAAATGATCAACAAGATAAAGGGGGGCATGATGAAACCTCTTGCGAAAAAGATGATGCTTATGATGATGAACATGGTGCACAAGGTCAAGATACTTCTGCCCAAGATACATTGCAAGAAGAAGAGGGTGCTGCAGGAGGTGCGGCGGAAATGGAAGAAGGTGAAGAAGGTGAAGAAGGTGAAGAAGGATTACCGCTTGATGATTGGGCAATTAAATTATTACAAGAACGTGACAATGAAGATGCGGCATTAAATAAAAAAATGATTAAAGCAGCAGTAGGTAAAAAGGAGACAGATGCAAGCGGTAAAAACTGTTGGTAAATATATCATCCTGTTATTGACTGTTTTTTTTGCACTCAAGACAGTTTGTGATTCACCTGTTTTGGAAATGGTTTCTACCGATGGGCAACACATAAAACAAGCAGCAGTGGGCGTGCCGTTTATTGTGCAGTTAGTCGATACAGGCGGGAGCAATGTTTTAGGAAAATTAACAATCCCTGGTCTTGATGTATTTATTGATATGGGGTCAAGTTTGTCCATGCGTACTGTTGGTGGACAGGCGGTTACAACATACAAATACATAGTACGTGCTGATCGTGTTGGAGACTCTATAGTTGGACCGGTTTTGCTTAATGGAATCGATTCAAATGTATTAGAAGTTAAAGTTAAAAAAGAATTTTTGCTAGACGATGGCCAGAAAAAAAGTAAAAAAGAAGTAACTCCTTTTGCTGAATTATCGATAGAACAAAACAAACTATTTGTTGCTGAAAAAACGGAACTTACTCTTCGTTTTTATTTTCCTCTAGATGGTCCGGTTAACATACAAGGCATTGATCAACCAGAAGATTTACAAAAAATGGGTCTTGTTTTTTCTAAAATTAAGCAAGCGCGTAGTGCTCAGACAGTTGATGGCAAGCGTTATTTATTTATGCAGTGGTCATGGGATATCTATCTAAAAAATGCAGGCTCTTTTCTAATACCGGCATTTTCAGTAGATTATGCAGTGAAAAGAAATATGAACGGATTTTTTGTAAATCTTATCGGCTTTTTTAATAAAAAACGAACGTACTCAAATTCGGTCACTCTTGACATTAAACCATTGCCTGTAGGTGAAGAACAATCAAACGTTGTTGGCCATTTTAATGCTTTTCGTGCGCATGTTGAACCAAAACAAGCAAAGCAGGGCACTGCAATGGTTTTAACATTAGAAATAGAAGGCGATGGAAATTTTGATTTAATAGAAGCACCTGCCTTGAAAGATATTCCAGATGCGTTGCGTTCTTACGGTTCGCAAGTATACGCAGACAAAAAAGATGACGCAACAACAGTGAATAAAAAACGTTTTGAATATATTTTGCATGGTTTGCAAGCAGGAGCATTTATTATTCCTTCTCAGAAATTTACGTATTTTGATAGTGTAACTCGTCGATATGTAACACTGCATACGCAACCGCTGCATGTTACTATAACGCCTGACCCGTCATTTGTAGCAACAACGTATGAAGATTCCGTTGATGAAGTTGATGAACAAGTTGTTGAACAAAGCATTCGTCCTATCAGAAAAGTGAAAACTACTGGATGGAACGACAAAAGTGAATGTTCAATTCCTTGGAAATTGTTTGTTGTGCTGTTCTTGTTGCCTATTGTTTTTTTGTTGTCGTATAGTTTCCTTCTTTTTATGAGCAATCGTTATGGTAACATATGGACAAACAAAATAGGTGAACGAATGGCGTGTGCTCTAGCAAAAAAAAGATTGAGAAGTGCAGAATTACAAGACGAGTACCGCAATGTGTATGATATTTTTAAACACTTTTTTGCAGCACGTATGGGAATTAAATTAGAGCACATTACTTCTAAAAAAATTGGTGAATGTCTAAAAAAAATACTGCCAGATGATGAATTAAAGGAATGGTATACTTTTTTTGACAGGGTTTTACAAGAGCGATTTGCGAAAGTACATCATGAAGGTCAAGTTGATGACTTTTTTGCACAAGCTCGTCATTGGTTAACGCTGCTTTCAAAAAGGATTTGATGTGAAGCGCTTATTATTTTTTTTGTTTTTTGTTGTTTTCTGTGTTCAAGCGAGTAATGACTCAGAACTTTTTGAAAAAGCGAACAAGGCATATGAGGCACGGGATTATAAACTATCATTGTCATTGTATAAATCAATAGAAAAAAAAGATCCGTCGGTTTGGTACAACATAGGCAATACTTTTTATCACCTTGGTGAACATGTCGAGGCAGCTATTGCATGGGAACGAGCGCGAACTATAAGTTTTTATCGTGATTGTGATGATTGTAATGGTAATATCAGCATGATTGGAAAAAAAATACATTGGCCAAATGAAGTGCACCAACCACCACGGTCATTTAATCGAACGAAGCGATTTTTTGCTGGACATTCTTTTTTATTGCATCAAGTTTTATTTTTATTTGTTTGGTATCTTTTATTTTTACTTATTTTCGGAAATCGCTTTTTTTCTTTTAAAGTAAAACGTTATGCGGTTTTTTCGGTAGCTTGTTTTGTTGTTTTTTTTGGTGCGGGAGCAACATTAAAACATCAGAGTCACACGTCATATTTTGCTTTTGTTATTTGTAAGGACGTACATCTGTTTGCTGGTCCAAATAATGATTATCATATTGTTGGCCAGATTAATTGTGCGGAAAAAATTAATGTAATATGTGAGGTTAATGATTGGTATAAAGTAAAACATAAAGGAAAGGTTGGTTGGATGATGAGCGATTCTGTTGAACTTGTATGAGTAGATAAATTACTCATAAAGGGGTACAATAAGAGTAATCAAAAAATATATTTTAATATGAGGATTTTTTATGGCAACGGCGGCACAAAGTAAACAAGAGGGTTTTGCAGCCTTTATTAAAGAACTTGTTGTTCTGGTATTGATTGTTTTTTTAATACGAACATTTGGATTTGGATTATATCAAGTACCGACGGGTTCTATGGAAAATAAAATTCTCGTTGGAGAACGTTTTTTTGCAGACAAGTTCAGCTATATTTTTACTGATCCAAAAGCTAATGATATTATTTCTTTCAATGCCCCAAACTACATCTATTCTAAAAATCCTTTAAAATATTTGTGGCAAAAGTATGTGTGGGGTCCACAAAACTGGACCAAACGAGTCATTGCTACGCCAGGACAAAAGGTAAAAGGAACCGTTGAAGACGGCAAGCCGGTGGTGTATGTTGATGGCAAAAAATTAGACGAGCTGTACATGAATAAATACCCGTTGATTCATGTGTATCTAGATGATCCTGGAAAGATCAGAAAAAAAGCAAAAAAAGATGCCGAAAACTATGTGTCTCAAGGGCGACTTAGAGTTTCTGTCATGGATCAATATATTGAGCAGCAAGAAAGACAAAGCGCACGCTGGAAATCGTATGACCCAACAAAACCGTACGATAAGCAACCATTCTATGATATTTCTCCCAATAGAATCGTAAAAGATGCGCAAGGGAATCCTGAGTTTCTTGATCCAGGCACGCCGTTAGAACGGAATCGCTGGAGGGATGAGGCTCAGCATGATGGAAAAAATCATTGGAATGGAACAGACGAATTTTATGTTGAACTTGGACCAGACCAATACTGGGTGATGGGTGACAATCGCCAAGCAAGTCAAGATTCACGTTTTCTTGGGCCGATAAAAAGAGATCTTATTCACGGAAAAATTATTTTTAGAATTTGGTCTAATGACAGCAATGAAGCATGGTGGATATTCGATTTAATTAAACATCCAATTAATTTTTGGAAACAAATGCGTTGGGGTCGATTCTTTAAACGAGTTACATAGATTTTTTATTTTTTAAAAAGGGAAATTTTAATGAAGATAAAATTATTGGGTAGTTATGTTTCATTACTTTTTTTAGTGCTGTTGGTACTAGGTTGCGGTGGAGACACAAAAGAAACAGTCGATACAGCACCCGATAAAAAAAGCAATCTATATGTTATTAATGTGTTAGATGAAAAAATGTATAACGAATGCCATATTCTTGGATCGATTAATGTTCCGTTTATTCAAGTAAAAGATTGGGCACAGGCAATAGATAAAGATGCGGAGATTGTTGTTTATTGTGCAAATTACGCGTGCACTGCAAGTGGTATTGGTGCAAAACAACTTATTGATATGGGCTTCAAACATGTGTGGGCTTATGAATCAGGCATGCATGATTGGCACAAAAATGGACTACCATCCGTGTGTCCTGTGGAAAGTACCTATTTAAAAAGAAATAATGTACCGTCTGATGAAGAGCATGATGTTCCAGTTATCTCCACAATAGAATTGAAGGAAAAAATGATAAAGCATGGTTTTTTTCACTAGTGACGGTATAATTGGAGATGTGGCGGCATAGCCAAGTGGTAAGGCATGGGTCTGCAAAACCTTGATCCCCGGTTCGAGTCCGGGTGCCGCCTCCAAATTGTGTGATAAAAATATAAAAAAGTTGAATAGTGTGAGTATGCCGAGGTGGCGGAATTAGGTAGACGCAAAGGACTTAAAATCCTTCGGACTTCGGTCTGTGCCGGTTCGAGTCCGGCCCTCGGTACCAGTTTTATTTGTCGATTGGTACTTGACAAATAATTATATGTAAATAAGGTACGTTATAGTACTGGTTTTGTTTGCTTGTAGTAAAAACAATTGAAGGAAAAATTGCATGAACAAGGCAAAATTAGTTGAGCAAATGGCAAAATTGACCAAATTGCCAAAATCAACGTGTAAGGATTGCTTGGAAGCTTTCATCAGCACAGTGAGTGGCGCTCTAAAACAGAACAAAACTGTTGTATTGACTGGCTTTGGAACTTTCACTGTAATGAAAAGAAAAAGCAGAGTTGGTGTAAACCCAGCGACCGGAAAGAAAATGCAGATTGCTGCTAAGAAGGTTCCTAAGTTTAGACCAGGTAAAGCACTGCGCACAATGGTCAGATAGGTCCGCGTTAGCAGATCGAAGTTAAAAAGGACGTCTTAGACGTCCTTTTTTTATGCCCTTTTCTTGATTATAAGATCTTTCACCGTGTATACTTAACATAGGGATTGAAATATGATATTAAGTCGTAAGGGGAAACGCAAATGAATACAAATAATTTATCAGAAACATCGAGTGGACTACTCGATAAACTAAAAGCCTGGTTTAACTGGGAAGCAATTTCTAAAAAACTTCACCTTTCTCGTACAAAGCTTATAGAAATAGGGCTTTATTTGGGGATTGGATTTCTTGCAGGATTTCTTTTAAGAAAATATGCGCAATTTGTTGCGTTTTTAGTTCTTATTTTGGTTGGGCTGGTTGTATTACAACAACTCGATCTGATTAACATCACAATGCACTGGGACAAAATAGAAAATGTCTTTGGCGTCCAAAAAGTTGCTGTTTCAGCTGATACATTTTCAACTATTTTGTCGTGGATTAAACTTAACCTTACTATTGTAGTAAGTTTCGTTGTTGGATTTTTATTTGGTATTAAAATTGGCTAGGTGAGTGTATGGCAAATAAAAAAGATTTTGTGCAAAAACTGTCGGACTTGCTTCTTGAACTTGGTATTATGACTGAATTGAGTCTCAAACAAGTGCAAAAAGAATTTGAGGGAGTTGCCCAAGAAAATTTCGAGGACTTTTTATTAGAAGAAGGACTTGTATCGCGATCTGACCTATTAAAAATACTAAGCATGTATTATGAAGTTCCTGCCTTTGATGCTCGCGGTGTTTTTTTTGATACAGTTTATTTGCGAAAGTTTCCAAAAGGAATGCTACATCGTCTTGGAGTTATTCCATACTCACCTGATGAAAACATGCTTATTGTTATAGTAGCGCAACCAGATGATTCAGACTTGCCTTTAGAACTGGGAAAATTTATTTCGTATGATCTTCGGTTTAAAGTTGGCCTGCGTCGTGCCATTGGTGATGCAATTAGCGAGTACTATGATGAATCCGATACTGAAGGCCTTGCCAAAAAAGAAGATCAAGAAATAAGCGACGAAGACGCAAATCCATTGTCATAATAAAAATGCCAAGTAAAAAAGGGGAATGAATGAATCGGTCAGAGGGTAATGCTGTTGTAAAATTGGTCGACAATCTTATAGCATCTGCCCTTGAGCACGGTGCTTCTGATATTCATTTAGAGCCAGAACGCGATAAACTGCGTGTGAGGTTTCGTGTTGATGGTATCTTGTGTACACAAGATGACATCGATGTTTCTTTAGCTAATCAAGTTGCGTCGCGTATAAAAATTTTATCAAACATAGACGTTGCTAAAAAACGTGTTCCGCAAGATGGTAAATTTCAAATACATTCTGATGATTCACTCATTGATTTTCGTGTTTCAACATTTCCTGGCTTATACGGTGAAAATATTGTCATTCGTATTTTAGATCGTGGAGCGCATTCAATTTCTCTTGGCCATCTTGGGTTTAGTCCGCGTATACGTTCGTCCTTTGAGAACCTAATTAGACGTTCTCAGGGATTTTTTTTAGTTTCAGGCCCTACCGGGTCAGGAAAAACTACAACGCTCTATGCGGCGCTTTCTGATCTCAATTCACCAGATGTGAATATTATTACACTTGAAGATCCAGTTGAGTACGATATTAAAGGTGTTACACAAGGACAAATTAATCCTGCTGCAGGTTTTACGTTTGAAAAAGGTATGCGTGCATTATTACGGCAAGATCCTGACATCGTTATGCTTGGTGAAATTCGTGACAAACAAACAGCACAAATTGCAATTGAAGCTGCATTGACTGGTCATTTAGTTTTTAGCACCGTACATGCAAACAACGCATCAAGTGTTGTCATGCGCCTCATGGACATGGGTATTGAACCTTTTTTAATTAATGCTGCACTGACCGGTGTTCTTGCGCAACGTTTGGCGCGCAGAATTTGCGACGATTGTAAAGTTGAGTACAAACCAAATGAACAAGAACGTGCAATTTTAGATGCGCTGCATATCGCGACTAATGTTTTATATCGGGGTGCGGGATGCGCCACGTGTCACAATCATGGTTATAAGGGCCGCATCGGCATTTTTGAATTACTTACTATTTCTAATGAGTTACGATCTTTAATTATTGAGTGTCCTGCCTATGAAGCTATTGAAACACAAGCACGAACTGACGGCATGCGAACACTCATGGAAGATGGCGTGCAAAAAGTTCAAGATGGACTAATTACCTTGCAAGAACTTGCACGAGTAGTTTCATAGTTTTTTCGGTTGGTTTTTCCATCCATGTTCAGCTATCCAAAGTTTTTTTTCGGATGTGCTTTTTTCTATAATGTCTAGAATATAGTGTGCCATTGGACTTGGAAGATTCTTTATGCAGTAAAATTCAAGTGCTTCACATTTTTGAGTTTCTAAGTTTGTAGGATTATGATTACTCAGGTCAGCAAAAAATATAAAGTTTATGTAATCGAAGGGCGGAGACGATTGATGCATCGCACCAATTAATTGTAAATTTTTTTCAGTGAGTGTTAATCCGCACTCTTCGTGCGCTTCTCTAATCATTGCTTGCGTGCTTGATTCACCTTCGTAGATGTGTCCAGCAACTAAAGACCAATAGCCATTCATGTGTTCTACATTTTTTCTTATTGCGAGTAAAATTTTGTCATCTTGCATGCCAATAAGATATACGGCAACACGGGTAAGACGTCTATTTTTATCGTTTTTTTTATACGATTATTTTTTTCCTGTCGGCAAGTTTGTTCGTTTCTTATTTTTATAGGTGATTTATATTAGTAATCTGATATAATAGTTTATATTGTACGAATAAACATTTTAACTAAAGAGTAATTATAGCATAAAAAAATGAACAAATCATCAGTGAGTTTTATACTCTTACTACTATTAATCTCATATAAAGGCTTATGCAACAACGATATTTTGCCTTCTACTTTTTTATTTGAGGCTATTGAACACAATAAAGAGTTTATTTTGAATAACATCAAGAATGATGAACGAAATCCATCTTGTGGTTATTCAGTAGAAATTTTTGATCCACGGAATAAGGTTGAACTTCAATCAATGAGTGGGTTAATGGAATGTAATTTTTTATCTCATCCAGTTTTTGAAGAGATTTCTACAGATATCAAAGGCTTATATTGTAAGGCAAACTCTCAAAAGGGTTTAAAATCCTTAATGGAGAAAAAAGATACGTATGCGTGTGTTTTAAAAGCGGGCAAAGAATGTATAGGTTTTATAGCTGTTCGATTTAATTTCACCGATGCAGCAAAGCCCTTTTTACAAATTAAAAGACTGCATTCATTTTATAAAGTAACTAATTGACGTTTTTATGGAGTTGGCAAGACGCTTCTTAACGTTGCTGCTGTTATGGCGAATGCAAGTAATGTTGATACGTTGATGGCAACTGCATCCTTTCCCGTACAAGGTTTTTTTGAGCATATCGGGTGGAATGGTAAAATAATTCATACCGATTATATGCTTGATGATAAGATAGTGAGGTTACCCCAATTTAAGTGCACTTTCATTATCGAAAAAGATTTTAAAGGTTTTTAACAATGCCATTATATTCCAAATCTATTCAAGAAAAATTTTATGTTGATGATGGCATTCGTATTTGTATCATGCGCAAACCGGGTACGCATACTTCTTGGGATATATGGATGCCAACATTAGCGCCATCTTTAGAATTACTCGAGTCATATCAAAATGAAATTATTGACTGGGCTGAATATGAAAAACGATTTAATAATGAAGTGATTCAAGTCAGTCAAGAGCATATTAAATTACTTGCTGATATGGCAAAAAATTTTACCATCACTATTTTATGTTGGGAAAAAACGCCAGAGCAGTGCCATAGAAGACTAATCGCGCAAGACGTGTCACGTATGGATGTGAGGCTGAAGGTTGTAATTAAATAGTGGTATAATTTGTACGCTTAGTTTTATAATGTTATTTTTTCTGATATATTATCTTAGTAAACGTTTAAAATTTATTTACATTTTAGGTTTCTATGTTTAGAAAAAAAATAACATTCATTGTCTCTCTATCTTTGATTTTCTTTATTTCTCATGCTGCACAACAAAGTAAACGTACGCCAAGCTCAACATCATCAACGCAGTCGGACGATTCTGCATGTGGATTAAGAGGAATTCCCCGCGATTTGTTTTTTGCAGCGCAATTTTCAAAGGAAGAGGTTTGGCAACAAAATAAAACTAAAATTGAAGGACGAGAACATTATTGGAGTTCTAACCAGGTTACTTTGAATGATTTCGTGCTGGCTCACAAATGCGCGGTAAAAAAGAGAAATCCAGATGCTGCTCATCGTCTTTCAGTTGCGCGTTATGAAATAGAAGATCCAGTTAAGTTTCAAGTACCTAAAACTAAGCAAGAAATTGGTCAAGCTACTATTATATTTGGATCGGGCTTTGCAACAGCGGCATTTATTTTTGGTGCAAACTATTTCTTTGGTGGTAACGGCGGAAGCGATTCCTAGTCAAGTTAATCTTAATTCTCTCTTTTTGTACTTCTAGTCACCTTGTGATAAACTTTATATAAATGGTATGGGTCGTAAGATCTGTACCATTTATATATAAATTATTAAAGAGCGAAAAGGCATGAAAAACGAATTGCTGTTCATCAATAATTTGACTATATCTGTTGATAAAAAAACTATTGTTTCAGAGTGTACCTTGAGTGTGAATTTGGGTTCGGTTCATGCAATCATGGGTCCCAATGGTTCAGGGAAAAGTACGCTTGCTTTAGCTGTAGCCGGTCATCCAAACTATCACATAACCTCAGGCAAACTTTTGTTTGATGGGCAAGACATAACAGAACTTTCTGCTGACAAACGTGCACAACTCGGTGTTTTTCTTGTTTTTCAATATCCCTATGCAATTCCTGGTGTGACCATTTCAACGTTTTTAAGAGAAGCGTATCGGGCAGTTACCGGTGAAAAAATATCAGTAAAAGATTTTCACCAACTGCTACAAGAAAAAATGAAACTGCTTTCGATTGACCACTCTTTTGCGCAACGCGCAGTAAATGAAGGGTTTTCAGGTGGAGAAAAAAAACGTTTTGAAATGTTACAAGCATTAATTTTGCGTCCGCGTTTAATGGTGATTGACGAAATTGATTCTGGTCTAGATGTTGATTCGTTAAAAATTGTTGCTGATGCTCTGAATGTGTTGCGTAAAGAAAATCTAAAAATGGCAATCATAATTATCACGCATTATCCGAGAATTTTACAATACGTTACTCCTGATCACGTGCACATCATGCACAATGGTTCTTTGGTGCAGTCGGGCGCTGCATCATTGGCACATCATATCGAACGTGTCGGATATAACAACATGTTTAATGGAACTCCATGAAAACCAAGGACTACGTTTTTCGGCCAAAAAAAGGTCTGAACAAAAAATTAGTAACTGACTTGTCTGAAAGTAAAAATGAACCCGGTTGGATGACTGATTTGCGTTTGAAAGGTTTAGATATTTTTGAACGTAAACCGATGCCAACGTGGGGTGCAGATTTGTCTGATTTAAATCCTGACGATATTTATTATTACGTTAAACCGCTTGAAAATCAGCACACGTCATGGGATGAAATACCAGATAAAATAAAAAATATTTTT
>JABSSP010000040.1 GCA_013213985.1 Candidatus Babelota bacterium
GAGGAACTTTTTTCCGATTCACTTGATGGCAAAGAAAAACCTGCGGGTAATTATATTGGGATGATACAACACAACCTCAATGCAATTGTTTCCCAATTACAGAGGAATCAATGAAAATAGAAAATAAAATTTTACGTGTAGGCGTATATGGAATTTTAATTCGCGATAACAAAATACTCATGGCTAAAGAACAATCTGGATCACGATCAATTTATAATTTTCCAGGTGGTGGAATTGAGTACGACGGGGACTAAGTGATGCACTTATACGAGAATGCCAAGAAGAAATTGGTGCCCAAATACATATTAAGGATAGACTATATATTTCCAGCAACCTCTATACAAACCCAGATTTTTCCAATTTTTTGCACATTTAATCTTTATTATACAATTGAGCTAAAAAATGGTCGAATCTGTGAATGGATCAGAGGCTCAATGGTTTCCTCTCGATGCGTTGCCCATTAACAAGATGCTCCCAGCCGACAAAGAATTGGTCACATTTTTAAAACAATACTTAGAAAAACAACAATCAATTACATAAAAACCCCAAAACCATAATCAACATAAATAGTATGCGGTGATTTTTTTAAAAATCGGCGTATACTTAAGAGACAATTGTTATTGTCCTTTTCATTCTTTACTCATGTTGATTATGCCTATTAAACAGTGCGCTCTTGCGATAAATAATCTATATGTGTCTTACAACAAACAGCCCGTGCTGTGGAATGTTGACGCGCACATTCCGTGTGACATATTGCTTGCCATTGTTGGTCCTAATGGCGCAGGTAAAACAACCTTAGTAAAATCTATTTTAGGGTTAGTCAAACCACTCGCTGGCACCATTAAAATTTTTGGCAAACCGTATCAAGAACACAAACAACAAATTGCCTATATTCCGCAACGCACATCGGTCGATTGGGATTTTCCGGTCACGGTTTTTGATGTGGTCATGATGGGCAGATACGGGCACATGGGTTGGTTTAAACGACCAACTAAAAATGATTACAATAAAGTGTATGAAGCACTTGAGAAAGTTAATCTTTTAAGTCTGTTAAATGAACCTATTGGACATTTGTCGGGCGGACAACAACAGCGCACCTTTTTAGCACGTGCACTTGCACAAGATGCATGTTTATATTTAATGGACGAACCGTTTATTGGTATTGATATGAAAACTGAAAAAATTGTTGCACAAACACTCAAAGAATTACGATCATCTGGAAAAACAATTGTTGTTGTGCATCACGATTTGCAAACTGTTCATGAATATTTTGATTGGGCACTTGTTTTAAATGTTGAACGCATTGCATGTGGGCCGGTTAATGAAGTCATCACACAACAATATTTACACGCAGCCTATGGCACAGACACTTTAGCAGTTCACACTGCTACACCGTAAAGCTCATTATGATAATCGATTACACACTACTCACTATTATTTGTGGAACCGCACTGTTAGGATGCACTGCCGGATTACTTGGCATTTTTGTTTTACTACGCAAACAAAGTTTATTGGGTGACACCATTGCACACGCGGCACTACCAGGTATCGCAATTACATTTTTACTCACGCACAGCAAAAACCCCGCACTCTTACTTTTAGGTGGATCACTGACGAGTAGTATTGCAATTTGGTTTATGTCATTAATAACACGTAAAACACATTTAAAAAAAGACACGGCAATGGGCATTGTACTTTCAGTTTTTTTTGGTGCCGGTTTAGTTTTGATGACCATCATTCAAAAAAAACCAATTCCACATCAGTCAATTTTAAATAAATTTTTATTCGGGAACGCATCAACATTATTACCGTTCGATTTACTATTAATTGGCGGCGTATCAATCCTTTTTACGTTTATTTTATTGTATTTATGGAAACCATTTAAACTAATTAGCTTTGACCCGCACTTTGCACACTCCATTGGCTACTACCCAGAAAGAGCACAATTTATTTTAACGACACTCGTAATAATTACTGTTGTTTTAGGTTTACAAACAGTTGGTGTTATTTTAATGAGCACCATGCTGATTGCACCTGCTGCTGCTGCACGTCAATGGACAACCCGCATCGAACAAATGGCACCACTTGCCGCATTATTAGGAACCATTGCTGCAGTTGCTGGCTCGTTAATGAGCAGTACGGTTGCACAACTACCAACCGGTCCAGTCATTGTAGTAATTTTAACATCGTTTGTTTTTATATCATTGGTATTCGCACCACAAAATCAAAAACGGTTTGCAAAGAAATTTCGCATCAACATACAAAAAGAAAAAGCAGCACCATGAATATGTTACAATGCTGCATCATTCTTACTGCGTGTCTTGCGTCAGTTGCCGCTGCGCTCCCTGGAACCTTTTTAGTATTGCGCGGGATGGCTTTAATGAGTGACGCAATCAGCCATGCAATTTTGCCCGGCATTGTGATTATGTTTTTGTTAACTCACAAACTTGAATCACCACTTTTAATTGTTGGCGCATCAATTGCAGGGATGCTCACCGTTGTTTTAACTGAAAGTTTAATTCAAACAAAACGGATAAAAAAAGATGCCGCTATTGGATTAATTTTTCCTCTCTTTTTTTCTACCGGTGTTATTTTAATTAGTTTATTTGCACGCAATGTACACCTTGACGTTGACATGGTTTTACTTGGAGAAATTGCCTTTACGCTGTTTGATCACTTAATTATCAATGGCTTTAATTACGGGCCCTATGCACTCTGGAGCATGGGAACCATCGCCCTGTTAAATTGTATTTTGGTTTTCGTTTTATATAAAGAATTAAAAGTAACAACCTTTGACCCGCATTTCGCACACTCAATTGGTTTTTCCCCTTCACTGTTGCATTATGGCATTATGCTTGTAACAAGTATTACTGCGGTAGGCGCGTTTGATATTGTTGGCTCAATCGTAGTCGTTGCACTTATGATTGCTCCACCAGCAACTGCGTATTTATTGACAAAACAATTACACCACATGATTGGCTTGACTCTTTTTATTGCAGTAATTTCATCAATCAACGGATATCTGGCCGCAGCATTGTTTGACGTTTCTATTGCAGGATCAATTGCAATAGCCAACGGTGTAATTTTCTTACTCGCACTGTTGTTTGCTCCCGCAAAAGGAATTTTGTACAAAATTATATTTTCAAGAAAAGAAAATTTAGAGACTGCGCAAACTATTTTATGTTGCTATCTCAATAAAAAAAAACAGCACACTAAAATAGGTGTGCCACTTTCAACTATTGCGCAAGAATTGGGATGGAATAAAAACTATGCTCAGAGAGTTATCAATCACTCTTTGAACAATAAAACGATTAGCAACATCAACAACACATTTTTAAAAGCATAAAAAGAGGAGCGCTTTCGCGTCCCCTTCATTTGAATTCAATTTTTGATTTATATCTTGAATGCAATTAATATCACTGATATTGTTCCGTATTTATTGTTAATTGTTGTCGTGAAACATTTCAATCATTGCATCACATTGCGCAGCATTCAATTGCCCAAATGCATTTCTTCTTTCAACTAATATATCAAGAGGCGCCTTACCTTGTGCATCTTTTGAACCATTAAGAAATCTAACAGTCGTTAACCGAGCAAATGCATAAAATTTAGAAAAAGGACTCAAGCGCGATAAACATGGAGAAGGAGACCTTCCTCCCTTGTCTACCAAACGCTTTATTCTTCTTGCCCACGTATCAGCTTGATAATCCAAAAGAGCCTCCATGCTTTGGAGACGACCGTAAGATGCCACCTTATGAAATACGGTGCTTTTGTTATTATTCGTAGAGAGCACGTCAACACGGTACTTAAGAAGTTCTTTGAGGACATCCGGGTTACTCTGGGCATAATGCACCGGTGTGTTGCCTTGCTCATCTTTAGCATTGGGATTAACGCCATTTCTTATCAAAACATTAAGCATTGCCAAGCGATTTTCAACAGAGAGTTCAGCATCAGAGGCCAAAAGGGTCTGCAGAGCATTTTGACGATATTCATTGGTACAATTTTTATTAACATCCCGTTGTCTAAGATAATAAGACACCCCTCTAATCTGAACTTCTTGTTTAACCCGATCTTGTAATTCTCCCATTTCTACAGCATCCAGAAATCCTGCTTCATTGTCGGTCAAATCAGTGTCTTCAACTTCTGATTCATACTTTGTATCAGAATTATCGTTTACATTCACCTGAGAGCAAAAAGAACTAACAGGTAAAAAAATAAGGGATAAAAATAGTATTTTTTTCATTATAACCTCATTGTTTAAGTTAAGAAATTTATTCATATCTCTTCCATTTTACCATGTTTTCTATTTGAAATCAAATGGTCGTAGAAGTTCTCTTCCTTCCTGAACATAACTTGCTCATTGTTCCTCATATGGTATCGTAAAATTAAATTTACAATTCTTTAGCAATGGAGATGTGCACATGGCTGAACCAGGCCCCAAGCCCACTTATCATGTTTTTTCAGGAAAAATTTATATTTTTCATGCATTCAATGTTGGTTCTGAAATTGATTTAGAAAAAGTAAAATCATTGCCATCTATTATTTCACAACCACTGGAGTTGCCAAAATATTTTAGAAAATATCATGTTCCACTGGCCATTGACTTGCCGCATCCACACACAAGTTCACGAAATATGAGCGTAAAATTATATGACTTTGGTGCACTTTCTTTAACCTATAAAATTCCTTTTGAAGATACACTTGAAAATATGCGTAAACAATTAGAAAAAATGGAAAATCAATACAAAGAACAAAGTGTTGAAGACGCACAATCGGTATTCAGACAAACTAGAAAGCACATCACACATCCGAACTTTTTTAATACCACATCCTCTTATTTAGTTATTCAAGTTGACGATGAACCAAAAAAATTTAGCGGCACTGAACTAAAAAAACAATACGGTGGACTCATTGCATCAGCGATCCGTTTTGAAACTGAAACACTTTCTGAATTACAAAAAAATGAAATTTTAGAAGACTCAATTGGCTACTTCCGCGGAGACTTGGTTGTTATCGACGATGAATCGGCATTTGTCTATGATCCTGAATATGAAGAAATGTTAAGCTTCTTTGAATTTGCAAATATTCAGTTACTTGAACTACAATACTTTAGCAGTGTTCTTGATCAACAACTAAATATGATTTATAAAGGCAAGCAACGTAAGTTATCATGGCGACGTTTCTTACCATTTGCGAGCATGTACGTTAAAGATCCCGTTGAAGAATTAGGGCGCCTTAAGGTTGATATTTCAGTTATTACCGAACGGTTAGAAAACACCATTCGTCTTGCGGGTGAACCCTATTTTTCAGAGCTCTATGATTTATTAGAAGAAAAACTTGATCTCAAAGGCTGGCGCGAAAGTATCGATAAACAACTCGACATTATTTTAGACATCAGATCTGTCTTGCAACATAAAGTTGATTCAATACGAGAAGACTTGCTGACTGTTTTGATTATTATTTTAATTTTTATTGAGTTGTTGGTTGCGTTGCTGCATTATTTCAAAGGTTAGTTTTCTGCCCTACGCGGGCAGAGTACGCAAGATATTTTACTCGTCTAAAATATCTTAACTAAAACGACGCCAACAAGGTGTTGGATCCTTTCTCCCGCGTCGATAATGACCACACGTCCTATCGGACTTCGGGTCACCGGCGACGCTACCGGCCTTTTACATTATAAAAATTAACCTATCGCATCCTGCCTGTCCGATGACCTGTCCGTCGAAGCCTTGGCGAAGTCGGAAGCCTCGGCTAATAAGGAATGGCCAACAAACAAAAACATAACAAAAAATCCCCGCTCAAAAAAAGCGGGGTCAAAAAATTAAATCAAAAAATATTAGTAACGAATACAAACACTCACTGAAACATCATCAGATTCAAACCATTTTTTGGTAAATTTAATTACTTTGTATGGATCATAAAATTTGCAGCTAAACAGATCAAAGAACATTCTGTCGTCTGCCCAATGCGCAGAAATACAAGATGTTTCAATAAGTTGAATCATTGTGTAGCCTTGAATTTCGTCTGTACCAAACCACGGAATGTCGGGAGCACCATAACGATTCATATCAATGAGTTCACACAACTCAATAACAAATTGTTTAATATACTCTTCATTTTCCTTTGATTGATTCATTATTTTTTTGCATCCATGTAAATCAATAGTGGTACATAAACCCCACGCCTGTTCCTGATTGAATGCATCAAGAATAACTTCTACTGGTTCCCCTGCAAAAGGCCTTTTTAAATCAGTTGGTTTCTTTTCAGTTCTTGTCATACAAGAAGTAAGCAAAACAAGTGATAAAGCAAAACGTACACAAACAGTTGGCAAACTACGCATAATATATCCTCAAGGTAAGGTAGTTTATAATGAAAAAAAACACATGATGAAAAAGATTTTTTTGTGCATCCCTAAAAAATCTTCGTCTCTGCTTATTGTACAGATAATAATTGTTTTTTCAAGAAATAAAACATCATGATTCTAAAAAAAAACAACTGGCCATAAGTTTTTTTTGTGGTAATATTGAAACTCAGCAAACTTTTAATTTAAAAGGGTGCGTATATGTAAAAAACATTCGGTTAACAACACAGTAAAATATGGAACATGGGTTATGAGAATTCATATCAACATGCAAGCTTTTGTCTTGTCACTCGTACTAGTATCCTTTAACTGTCTCCCTGCAAATCCACCAAATCAAGTCGGTACCGTAGGTGAACTTTTACAAACAATAAAAAAAACAGTTTATAAACATACACCCACTTCTTTTAAACACCTGGGTCATCACATTATTGCTGAATTCACTGGCTGCATTAATTTAAATGAGATTGAACGCCTCAAAGAAGTTTTACGTGAAGCTGCAGTCGCTGCGGGAGCAACGGTACTTTCAGTCACTACACACCAATTTGAGCCTTTTGGCATGACCGGTATAGCCGTGTTACAAGAATCACACATTTCAGTGCATACCTGGCCAGAGTACGGCTATGCTTCAATTGATATTTACACCTGTGGAACCCATGTATACCTGAAAAAAGCACTTGAAGTTCTAAAAAACTTCTTTAAACCTACAAAAGTAACTCCAATCACTGTTTTACGGGGGTTTGAACCTGATAATGCAGATTTTACAGGGTAAAATGCCCGCAAAGACCCTTCAGGTCGATATATCAATATATCTTTTCGACAAACTGAAATATTAGTTTAAACTGGAATAGTATTCTTAGGAGAGAAGGTCTCTCCTAAGAATAATTCATAATTAAGAAGAGGTTATAATTATGAAAAAGCTAATTATATTAACACTTTCTTTGTTATCAGCTTCATGTGCTCAGGCAATGAACAAAAAAGTGGAAGTAGACGAGTGTGTTCCCCAGATGCGAAAGATTATCTTTACTATGATTGAACGATGCGAACAAAGAGAACGCAGAACTGCTATAACATGTATGGCAAACAATGGAAGCGTTACCTCATAACAAAATATGCACACCGTTGTGCATGCCAACCATATGATCCTCCATAGTGTTATCAAGATAAAGAATCTAATAACACTATGGAGGATACTTGTCAAGCAGATAACTTAATGAGAAGTCTTAAGGTCAAGCAATGTGTCGACGCGCATTTGAGCAAAATAGGGATAGCTCTGAAATCTGTAGCCAGGACTGCACGAAAAAAAAGTGATGATTCACTCAAAGCGTGCGAGCAAGAATTAGCTGATCTAAAAGAAAAATATGTCCGCTCTGTCGCAGACTTGGACAATTAAAACGAGAAAAAAAAGAACATCCAGTTATTTTTCACGCAGCTACAAAAGGAGCAAATCTTTATAGCAAGTTTCAATACTATAATAATCGTTGGTTCGGAAAATAACCATAATTAAAAAAAAGAGAACCGAATAAAAATCGGTTCTCTTTTTTTTTGAAAAATATTTTTTACTATTTTATTTTGCAACGCTTACTTTTGCAGGTCGCAATAATTCACCTTTAAATGTAAATCCTTTTTGTAGCACATCAACAATCTGTCCACTTTCATGATCTTGTGAGTCAACTTGGACAAGTGCTTCATGCAATTCAGGATTAAATGTTTTATTATCTTTAACTGGTTTTACATTGTACTTGTCTAATAGTTTGTATAATGATTTACCAATCAATTCAAAACCTTGCAACCACACATCCATTTTTGGAGTGCGTTCTTTTTTTTCATGTTCTGCTTGTGCACGGTCAAAGTTGTCGACAATGGCAAGCAAATCTACAAATACTGCTGATTGAGCTGACAGTGCCCAACGAGCGCGTTCTTGCTCACTGCGGCGTTTATAATTGTCAAAGTCTGCGACAGAGCGGACATATTTTTCTTTTAGATCAGCTAATTCTTGCTCGCACGCTTTGAGTGAATCATTTTTTTCTTTTTTTGCAAGATTTTTTGCTTCTTGCTCAGCACTGATATTTTGTTCTTTTTTAGTCATTGATATCCCTTATAGTGTTCCCTTGAGGCCCCCCAAAAGGCCTTTAATACAGTATATCAAAATAGAACAATAAAAAAAGCTGCCCGTAACACTCAATTTGGACACCTTTTCTTTTTACTCTATTTCTTTTATACATAGTGAAGGAGAGTGCTAGTCAAAACAGAGGCATACGATCACGGGATAGAAAAGGAAAAACTATATGAAGAGCATAGATTCTACAATAACTAAAGTATTATTCCTTATCATGGCTACCCCCACGACACTCTTGCTTGCAATAGACAATCATCATTTTTATCGCGCGAGTAACTTTTTTTTCATTTTTAATGAAGCACGTTTAGAACGAACAGGCCTTACCTCTTTTGACGCAACAATTGCCTATGGGTCAACCCATAGTGCACGCACTGATTGTGCTGATCTATGCGGTCTTAAATGCAAAGATAATTCCTGTAATAAAAGAAAAATTGTCGATCTTTTTCAGATATACGGCGCACAAAATATTCAGGCGCTTTCTAAAGGTGTGCCAGGAAAAAATTTAAGTAATCCAGCCGACCTTGCACTGACTAATCTTTCACTTGTTAATGGCGATAATTGTTTTGGGCAACTTGCCTATCAAGGAAAATTTAGTCTGCTTGAAGCAAATTTTTTTTACACGCAAAATATTTGTAATGGCTTTTTTTGGCAGGCACATGTGCCACTGCGAAGAATGGTCATCGATGATATACGTTGTTGCGATCTGACAGACGGAGCAGCGTGCGAAAAAGCAAACAATCCTGAATGGCAAACCGTTTTGAATTTTTTTTGTTCGATCCTAGACAAATATTGCCTTAAATTAGAAGAAATCAAACAAACGGGTTTTGGTGATGCTTCATTTTTAGCAGGCTGGACTCACAGCTACCAAAATACTGAAATTTTAGATTTTGTTGATACGACCGTACGCGTTGGTATATTGCTTCCCACAGGAAAAAAAAGAGATCCTGATAGCATTTTTGATATTCCACTTGGTTACAACGGTCACTTTGGTGTACCAATTGCATTTGATTTTGCACTCGGCGCTCTTGACTGGACAACATTTGGTTTTCATCTTGGCGCACTTCTTTTTGCAGACGCTACGCGAACCGTGCGAGTAAAAACTGACTTAAGTCAAACCGGACTCATTAAACTTGCTAAGGCAAAAGCAAAAATAGAAAAAGGACTTATTTGGGATATCTCAGCATATTTTAAAGCCGATCATTTTGCTAAAGGGCTTTCATTATTATTTGGCTATACCTTTGCACGTAAACGAGGTGACACCATAAAAGACTTTGACTGCAGATATAACGACGAGACTTGTAAAGATGCCTGTTTTGTTAATCCTTGTTGTGTGGACCCCTGTATTGCGTCAACTGATTGCGCATGGCGCGGATGGCACATGCACACTTTGCACTTTATAGTTGAATATGATTTTGCAAAAGAAGGTTGCTTCCTTGGGCCACGAATTAGTTTTTTTTATAACAAACAGTTTGGCGGAAACCGCGTCTTTAAAACAGACATGGTTGGGTCAAATCTTGGCCTTGATATTACATGGGGTTTTTAATAAAAAATTTCATACGAACATCAAATTAAAAAAAAGGATTAAAAATGAATCGCACCTTTCTGAATTTTCTTACGTTACTTTTTATTTCCCAACCGCTTCAATCAACCATAACGGTCAAAGGCGATGCAGCACTTCCCCTTTCTTTTAACAATGCAATTAGCACACAAGTTTTTGACCGCCCAACAGGAACATTTTTTGTTGGACTTGGAACCGGTGTAATCACAGAAACCAATCCTATTCTTTTAAAGGCCCTTCGCCAAATCGGAAAAGCTCGACCAGCATTTATCACTATTAAAGATTTTCAAACTGTCGGACCTATAGAATTTTTAACACTAGCAACTAAAGAAGGAAATCTTAATCCTAATCTTGCATTCGTTCGTTTTGAAAACAACGTCGCATTCGAGGGAATTAAGGTATTTGCAAGTAACAATACTGGATCGACTCTAATGGCGATCAGTGAAAATTTAAATGATGCAAGCGGAACTTCTGAAACAAAAGGCATTGTAGGTCTTGAAGCAAGTGAGATCCACATTTTTGCAGTTGTTCGCCCCGCAAATTTACTCAACTTTGGGGATCTTGATGGAGGCGTTGCGCTCATGTCCCTTGACCCTGATGAGCTTACTATTACTATTCGCGATGCAAACACTGGCCTATGCGGCAATAAGGCCGTTCGGCTCGATAAAACAAGTGTTGTGCTCAAAGGATCGGGAGGTGACGTTAGTTTTCCTAAAAACACAAACACCAATAAAGTTGCAACCTATTGGGATGAAAAGTTTGAACGTCTTTATATTGGAGTGAGAATATTAACAAAAAATATCGGAAGATCAGTTGTTGTGGGACGAATTGACTCAACATCAAATAATAAATTAGTGCTTGAAGCTATTGTTGCAGAAAGTGCAATTTTTTCCGCATCAGATGAAATTATTGTGGCTACTGGTGAGGCTACTAACTTAACAACAAAACATGTTCGTGTTTTACACGCAAGCACCGGTCCAAGTTATTTAGTTGTAAATGGAGATGTAAACACTGTTGACAAGGTTGGGAACAAAATTTACGCGCTTCCCCTTGTTAATAATCCATTGTCACCAAGTACACACGGAACACTCGCTAAAAAAGATGCGCCATTAAATAGCAATTGTTATTTTATAACACCGGCAACTAATCCTGGTGATTTAGCAACCAATACCGACCCTGCTACACTAGTTGGTGCAGGAGATTTTCCTATTGAAGCTGGCAAAAATATTTCTGACATTATGGTCGTTGGCGATACGGTGTATGTGAGTTCTGCAAATCCCGCTGATGTTAATAACACTTCGGGCATTTTTTATTCACAAGCACTGTTTGACGACACAGGAAAAATTGTTGCATGGACACCATGGACGCCACGTGCATTTCCTGCAACGGGTTTTGATCCACAATGTGATGCCATTTCATTTTTTGCTGTTGATGCAGTTACCAATCAAGTGTGGGCCGTAGACAGTTGTGGAACAACCGTAAAAATAACTAACTGGATACGCGGACAAGATGACAGTTCATTGGTAAGTAACTTAAATAAAACAATTTTACAATGCGGTACCTGTTCGGCTCTTGACCTTGGTCAGGCAACTCGTGGTTTTGTGTGTAATACGTTGCACCGTTATGCGCTTTTTGGTGGAATCAATCATGTAGTTTTTGTACAAACCGGTCAAGCAACACAACTCAACACTATTAACAGTCCGCAAAATGCAATAACTGATTTCACAAGCAATCAAAATCTCATCACAACTACACTTCCTGATGATCCAGGCAAAGTAACCTCACTTGAATATTCACGCCGTGAAAGTGCAGACAACACAAATTATTTTTTTGCAGGAACTAACGAAGGTCTTTTTGTTTTTGGTAATAGCGGATTTAATGCCAGTGATTTGAGTACACTTGATCAGCCTCCTTTTAGTAATAACGGTTGGGTCAAAGCACCAAACATTTCAGGATCAATTATTGATATAAGAAGTGCAGGCAATTCATTGTATGTTGTCACCTACACAACAACCGCACAAGAACCGATGAAAAGTACTGTGTATCGCATTCCTTTTGCATCAACAGTCGCTGCTATGTTTTCACCGGCAAATATTATTACCATTGCAGAATCAGGTGTTGGTTTACTTGTAAGCACATTACTTTTTTCTAGCATCGGCATCATGACAACAAACAGCGCTGGAACAACCGAACAACTTGTGCTCGCAACTAACCAAGGACTGTATCAATCGTCACGTGCAAGCGGCGTGCAAGGCGCAACGGACCAAAATGATGCAGCATGGATAACAGTAGACCAAAATAATACTTTATTTTTTAATGGCATAGCACAACCAGGCAATGCGACTACAAATAGTTGTGTAACGGGACCCCAAAGCCCACAAACAAAACTATGGCCATTTAGTTTAGCTGAAGAAAAAAACGGATGTGACATATTTAACCGTAGTCGTATCTATCAATTAATAGGAACGGGCGTAACAACACCATTTGTTTTTAAACCACAAAACTTTATCAGCATTGAACAAGACAACGAGGAATTTCAAACAACACATCGGATTAATTATTTATGGTCTGATGGTGCACGCAAAATTGCTATTGTAAATCGCTGCCAAGAATGCAGCAGTAAAACAAATAAA
>JABSSP010000041.1 GCA_013213985.1 Candidatus Babelota bacterium
CCTTTTTTTTAAAGGCTACGTCATCTGTACTCTTAGAAAGAACACCTTTTGATGATTTGTTTTTATTTTGATTTTTCATGTTGAATATTCAAACCTAGTCGATATTTGAGAGAAATTTATTTACTTCTATCTTAGCATTTTTACGTAAAGAATCAACATATCCCTTTACTAAAAAACCTAGATCTTCACGGGTATCTGCCGTCCTCAATTCTGTTTTTTTTGCCATAAATGCCTCTGGATCCACCTGGCCTACTTCATCTAGACGGATCAAGTATCCATTATTACCCTGAACAGCTTCAAAAACGCTTCTTTTGTGGGTCATTTGCATCATACTATTCGCAGGAACCCCTTGGTCAGTAAGCTTTTTAAGTTCGTTTTCACTATCAGGGCTGATCATTCCTGTTTGCTGGACCTTCACCCCCAACTCACGAGCCGCGTCCTGCAACGACCCTGACGTGGCCTTTTCCTTGAGTTGACTTATTGTACTGCGCATCATTTGCGCAGCTCGTTGATCGTAAAGATCGTCTTTAACTTGCTGTGCAATGCTCTCAAGCTCAGGATAATACCCCTCAGCAATATCGTCCAATCGAACCACAACGCCTATTTGTCCATCGAGATATACTCGTGATTTTCCTTTTTTAATCGCAAAAAGAGCTTGTAACAGCCTGCTGCTATCACTTTCTTTGTCGGTGATAGGTTCACTTTTTGCTGATTTGTCTTTTGCAAATGTTTCAAATGCCACTTTGTCCTTCAGCGCATTACGGGTTTTCCCTACAAAGTTTTTTTCAAATTTCTTTTGAATTAAGCTGTTGCGAATGTCGTTGCGCACAGCATCAAGTGGCTTATACGCACGGGACGTTCTGCCCACGCGTTGTAAAATTTCAAAACCATCGTTTGTTTTAACAACGCCTGAAATATCGCCATCATTTTTCAACAAAAATGCAGCTTTTTCAAAAGCTATTGCACCTTCACCTCGTCCACCACGTGAAAAATAATCAAGCAAGCCACCTTTTTTTGCCGAATCAGTATCTCGCGAAACTTTTTCAGCCACCTGAGCAAAAAGAGACGGATCTTTTTTTACTTCAGCCAGTGTTTCTAGCGCTTTTTTTCTTACCGCCTCTTCTTGGTCTGGATTTTCTACCTTAAATAGGATGCGTCTCATCTGAACTTTCGGTTGTTCACTAACAAATTCGCGAGACTTCTTCTTGTCGTAATACGCTTGTATTTTTTCTTCAGAAATATCAATGCCATATGATCCTGAGTCAAATCTCCACATGGTACCCGTGCGTTTTTCAGAAATCCAATAGTGCTTTGCCATTTTATTTTGCTGATCAAAAAACGCTTTTAACTCCTCAGGTGTTATTTCTTTTTGCTTTTCTGTGGCTAAGATCTTGTCATAGTCAATTTTCACGTATGAAAACGAACGGGGAATATCGCTTGCAATGTAGCTTTGTTGCAACATAAATTCTGGTGTATATACAGCAGGCATAATCATTTGCGTAAAAATGTATCGCTTGAGAGCTTCTTCTATTTGTCGTTCAAAATCAAAGGGGGATATACGCATTCTTCGTAAGTAGTTGCCGAGCGCTGCTTGATTAATACCACCTCCCGGCGATAAGACCCCAGTAGGAATAATCGACGACAAAAATGAGCGAACAAATTGTGGGTCATTCAATTGACGAGAAATATATTCCTCGTCTAACGTTATACCAAATTTTTTTACCTCTTGGTCGATGAGTGTTGAACTAATCAGTTGCTCTTTCGCTGCAACTTCTGGTTTAACATCAAGGCCATACATCTTAATATAAAAATCAGCATAAGGGCCAGCTTGTCGACGAATTTCACTTATCATTTCTTGTGCATAGCTTTGACGTGCAAAGACCGCCCGTTGAAAATCTTCTCGTGAAATCGTTTGTCCATTCACACGTAATGCCCACGAATCATCACTTGAAAAATGCCGAACCAATTGTGTAATGAGGGCTCCTCCACCCATTATTAAAAATAGGATAATCCAAAGAGTTGTTTTGAAACCCTTACTTTTTAATGTTTTTCTAATTTCAAGAATCATGTATGAGGCCTTTCATATGATATAAATCTATCTGTTGATCATAATGCACGTCAGAAATTTTTTGAAATATTCTGTATAAAATAGAACTTCAATTACTTATTCTAACTCATGCAGCATAAAACGGAAGAGGAATTGCGATGGCTAGTTGTTAAGATCATTCTACGCAACCTGTTTATTGCAAACCATTTCTTTCATCTGTTCAACACAATAATTGCGCTCTATGCTGCTCAAATTCATTTCTTTGTCATTGTTATCGCCAGCATCACGCAACATTTTTTTAAGCATTTTCCAAAAAATTTCTTGC
>JABSSP010000042.1 GCA_013213985.1 Candidatus Babelota bacterium
GAAGAAAAAAAAGAATCAACTTTCAAACTTCTTGGGCAATTAAATAAAACCTACATAATTATTGAAAAAGAAGAGGGCATGTTTGTTGTTGATCAGCATGCTGCACAAGAACGAATTTTGTATGAACTATTTTCAAAACGTTTTAATGACTTGCCCACAATACAATTACTGTTTCCACAAACTATCACATTGACCAAAGATGAAATTTCACTTGTTGAACCACACTTAGGTATTTTTAAAAAAAGTGGTATTGAAGTAGAACTTTTTAGTGAAACGCAACTGACTGTTCATACAACGCCAGTTCATATAAAACATATTTCTTTTGAAGAACTTATACGTGAATCAATCAGTTGGATTAAAGAATATCATACCCTTGATTCAAGCGATTTTTTTAAGGCTGTAAACGAAAAATTACACGCTCAGATGGCATGTAAAGCAGCAGTGAAGGCTGGCGGTAGCTTAGATGAAAAACAGATGATACAATTGCTTAATGACCTTGAAAAAGCGGATAATAGGTTTACTTGTCCTCATGGTCGACCAACAGGTTGGTTATTAAGCACACATGATATTGAAAAAAAATTCAAACGAAAGACATAACCCCCTTCGGTACACCCGTGACGGTGGCAATCGCTACCACACTTAGTTCCCTCACCATCCCGTTCGTCCTGACCCTTCGACGGGCTCAGAAGTAAACGCTGCGCTCAATTCCGCACTCCGTTCGTCCTGAGCTTGTCGAAGGATACGAATGGAGTATTGCAATCATTTTTTTAAACACAGCTAAAGTTCATAAAAAAGATTGAGGTATATACAGAACGTATATACCTCAATCACTTCGCTCTAGCTAGCCGCAACTGAACGTTGCTGCTATTTAGTTCCTGTGGTGAATTGTTTCCACAGGAAATTTTTAAAACCAGCCCATGCGTTTTTTATATATTTTGCAACTGCACTATCATCAACGGCTTTTGAAGCAACATCAGCTGTTGTATCTGCGCCTTTTGCGCCATACAACTGTTTAAGTTGCTGCATAAATCCCTGGCCTTGACCTTTCTGCTGTTGTTTGCCACTAAACAAGCTAGAAAACCAGCCGGCAGGTTGTTCTTGTGCCACATCAGATATATCGGCTTTTCCCTCTTGCACTGCTTGGCTATAAAGTTTTTTTAGATTTTGTAGAAAACCGCCGCTCGTGCTTGGTGATGTTTGCTTGCCACCCGTTAGTCCTGAAAGAGATTGTAAAAAGCCTGGCTGTTTCGCCCCTTTTTGTGATTTAAGTGCGCCAGCAAATTCTTTTCCCTTTTGATAGATAGAAGACCAAAAGTCAGTCATTGAAGCCGATTCACTCGCTGACATAAAATTGTATGCCCCGAGGGTAACCGTTACGGCGATGGCCATAGTCATTAACTTCTTCATTACAAACCCTTTAAATTTTACTTAAATTTTACTTTTTTTAATTTGGATTACGCCACATTATTGGTGACACAATCCAAATTATCATTTGTCATTCAGTTAGCGTTTTTTTCTCTCTTCATATTCTGCCTCGTACTCAACGAACTCTCCTTGACGCGATCCCTGCTTTTTGTATTTTTTTGCGCGTTCGTGCTCACTCATTGTACGACCTTTGTGAACATCTTTTTCTTTATAATGTGCTTTTTGTTTTAGTGCATATTTACGTGCAGCATTACGCGCTAGATACAGAAGTCCAAGCGTCAACGCAAGAGCAAACAATGGCAACCACCAGTTAAATCGAGTAGTGGTACCCTCATAAGCATTTTGAACCGGTTGATCTTTAGCAACTGTATATGCTTCTTTTTCTTTTATCTCAGGCGCAGTATTAACTTGTGCTTTCGCTGCCAAACTCTTAATAACTTCCTGCCCTTTTTTTTGCAGGGCATTAACAACAGCTGCTACGTCTTCCTGAGTAACATTATTTGATTCACTTGCATTTACCACTGCACATGTACTGAGCACGGTAAATCCAAAAACTAATGTGTTAAGTAATTTCTTCATAACATTCTTCATAACATTCGCTCCTTATTTACTCCATTTAGCATAATACTAATGTCTTTTTTTCTCTTCATGCTCTCCACGATGCAATTCTTGCTGTCTACGTCTTTTTATTTCTGAACGTTCATGCTCAGACAATTCATGCTCAGACAAATGGTGCCCACGATGCAAGTCACCATGACGGTGTTTCTTTCTTTTAGCTACGTATTTACGAGAAAAAGTACGTGCTAAAGAAAGAAGTAATAACGCAAGAGCAAGCGGTATTAACCACTGCCAATACGAATATGTGGCCGCCTTCTTTTCTTGCTGCTGAGCAACTTGATCTAGATCCGCTGAAACTTGTTCAAGTTCATCAGACGCCTGAGTAAGAACATTACTCGCAGCCTGATCTTCAGCTGCTGTCACATCACTCACAGATTTTTTAACTTGTTCTGCAGACAGTTGAATAGCGCTATCATCCACTTCTTGAGCATTCGCGTTACTATAGAACGCACCAACACACAACACAGCTAACATGAGCTTAGAAATATTGTTAATTGCTTTCATAATAAGATCTCCTTGTTTTTACCTCATATTTTATTCGCTCCCTGAAGACACCTATAGATATATCCTCATTGTCAATTATAACTCATTTAAAGCTCTAAAATAAAGGGTTTTAGCACTTTAAATGACTCTTCAGGAGTAGATTTGATAAAAAAGAATCAAATAGGGGAATTTTCTTCTATATGACTAATAGGAGGGCTTTACAGTGATCTTATGAAGTAATTCTCAATTTATAAAAAAAATGCCTTTTATCA
>JABSSP010000043.1 GCA_013213985.1 Candidatus Babelota bacterium
TATGCTGCACGACAACAAGTTTTGTGTTGCCACTATCAATCATTAGATCCAGATCGCGATCAAAGTAAAACTGAAGAAACAATTGAACTTATTGATTTATTCGTAAAACAATACAATACGTCGGATCATGTTGCTCAAATGAAAGAAATCCGCGCAAAATGCCGAGACAAACTAGCACAAAGTGAAATGAGCATTATTAAAGATTTAATCAGCAGAAAGCGATATCCTTCAGCACAAAAAAGAATTGAATACGCCCAAAGCGAATTTATTTCTGAGTTTCCTAATCTTAAAGTAACACTCGCAGAATTTGAAACAAAACTACAAGAAGTACAAGGAACTACAGTTGCCAAAAAAGAAGATAATTCTATACTAAAAAAAGAACAAGAAAAAAAAGAAGAAAAACCACTGATAGCTTAATAATTTTGATTACTATGAATAAAACACAAACACTTGGCAATGCCGGAGAAACGTTAGTTGCGCAACAATTAATTAGCCAAGGGTTTACGCTTTTGGCTAAAAATTACCGTCGCCGAACCGGTGAAGTTGATTTGATTGCAAGCAAAAAAGATATTATTGCTTTTGTAGAAGTTAAAACACGTAAAAATAAATACTTTGATTTATCAACGGTTATCACTCGCTCAAAACAACGAAAAATTATTATGGCAGCAAAAGAATATCTTGTTCGGCATGACCATTATGATAAAGTTTGCCGCTTTGATGTTGCATTGGTTGAAAATGGAAATCAAATTACGTATATTCCTAACGCCTTTACTGAATAACATCATCACAAAAACAAAATAATACGCTATACTAAATGCATTCTTTTAAGCATTATACTTTGTAAGCATCAATATTTTTGCAGGATGATATATGCGCACTGTCATAAAACGAATAGCAACGGGATTCGCTCTCGGATCACTTTTTTGGTTATCATTTGCTCAATTGCCACCCAAGTTTTTTTCTGTAGTTCTGGTACTTATTCTCTTACAAATCATTTTTTTTGAATGGAAAAATTTTTTTAGTATTTATCGGCCAATGTTTTGGTTATTAATGCCACTCTATCCCATTCTTCCCTTTACCCTGCTCATTGTAATGAACCAAGATCCGAATTATCGTTCTTTACTATTTATTTTATTTATTATTGTTTCTAGTTTTGATACCGGTTCGTACATTGCAGGGAATCTTTTTGGCAAAAACCTCATAGCACCAAATATAAGTCCACATAAAACATGGGAGGGTGCAATCGGTGGTTATTTTTCAACCTATATAGGGCTAGCAATTGTTTTATGGCAACTCGAATTATCAAAGCCATGGTGGTTCATTGCAACCTTCACCTTTATTGTCTGTGTTTTATCACTTATCGGCGACATGTTTGAATCGTATTTAAAACGATTGGCAAAAATTAAAGACTCAGGAAATATTTTACCAGGGCATGGCGGCTTTCTTGACCGCTTTGACGGTATTTTATTTTCAGTTTTTTTCTTTTTTATATTTAAATGTCAGCTCGTGAGTCTTTTTGGTTTGTAGCTATTATTTTAAATGCGCTGCAAGATCAATTTGTGCCACGCGTTGCTCAGTACTATTGGCCATATTTTTCACAAGCACTTCACCCTTTTGCTGTTCGTCTTTACCGAGCATGAGCACATAAGCCGCGCCCATTTTATTTGCTTTACGCA